>NZ_JRNB01000066.1 GCF_000758885.1 Peptostreptococcus sp. MV1
TGAAAGCATTTTTGTTACCATCAACGCTATATATTATAGAACCTTTTTTATTTAAAATTATTATCTTTGGTCTCTAGACTTGTAGTCCTTGGCTACCACCAAGCTCTTATAGGCAGGTCTTATAATCTTGTCAGCTGATACCAACTCCTCTATCCTGTGGGCAGACCAGCCAACTATCCTGGCAACTGCAAATAAAGGTGTAAACAGTTCTCTAGGTATGTCTAGCATATCATATACAAAACCGCTGTAGAAGTCTACGTTAGGGCTAACAGGCTTTAGGGTATTTCTATGCTCCTGTATCAACCTAGGCGCTATCTTTTCTATATTATTATATAGTTCCATATCCTTGCAGTGGTGGGTCTCCTTGGCAAGCATCTCTACAAACTTCTTAAATACTACCTCTCTAGGGTCAGATACTGTATATACTGCATGACCCATTCCATATATCAAGCCCTTCTTATCAAAGGCTTCCTTGTTTAGTATCTTTCTTAGGTAGGCCTCTATCTCTGTCTCATTACCATAGTCTGATATGTGGTCCTTTATATCGTCCATCATATTAATTACCATTAGGTTTGCACCACCGTGCTTCTTACCCTTTAGTGATGACATAGCAGCAGCTATAGCTGAATATGTGTCAGATCCACTAGATGTAACTACCCTAGTTGTAAATGTAGAGTTGTTACCTCCACCATGCTCCATATGTAACATCAAGGCTATATCCAATACCTTGGCTTCAAGTGGTGAAAACTCTGCATTCGGTCTCAACATCCTCAACAAATTCTCTGCCAATGAAAGGTTCTTGTCGGGCCTATGTATATACATAGACTTGTCATTTTCATAATGGTTATAGGCATGATAACCATAGACTGCCATCATTGGGAAGGTAGAAATCAACATTATACACTGTCTCAAAACGTTTTCTATATCAAGATTGTTGACCTCGTCATCATAAGAAGAAAGTGTCAATATACTCCTAGTCATAGAATTCATGATATCAGGTGTAGCTGCCTTCATAATTACATCCCTTGTAAAGCTTGGTGGAAATGACATGGCATTGGCTATTATAGACTTGAACTCATCAAGCTCCTGGCTATTTGGTAGTTGTCCGAATAGCAGTAGGTATGCAGCCTCTTCGAATATAAATCTTTTGCCTATAGCTCCCTGAACAAGGTCTACTATGTCATAGCCCCTGTACAAAAGGAAACCCTCTGTAGGCTCTTTGACACCATCAACCATCTTACTACCCCCAAGATGGGATATATTAGTCAGACCTGTTAGGACACCCTGCCCCTTCTCGTCTCTTAGTCCCCTCTTTACTCCATACTTGGCAAAGAGGCTCCTGTCTATACTATCATTCTTATCACACAAGTCCTTCTTATTCGCAACGTAATTGTCTAAACCTTTAATAACACACATAAAAAACACCTTCTTTGAATTATTTAAAATAAGTATTTCATTTATTCTTTAATTGCAGATATGTATAACTTTATTTCATATATTTAAAAGCTCTATATATGTTAGTTTTATAGGGTTTTTATAGATATACTATACTTATATCAGCTATAATTTTATACCCTCAAAATCACTCATAGAGATATTTTGCAATTTATAAACTAAATCTTTCTTTAATAATAATATAAACGTTATTTACTTTTTTGTCAATATGCAAGTTTTTGAATCGATATTTCATATCAATAATTAAATTAGATAAAAAGAGTCCTGGTAAACATAAAATATACCAGGACTGTAAAATTTACTTATAAAAGCTTACTATATTAAGTAATATAAAAAATCAACTTATTTCAATGTTTGTTATATTTAATTAGATTTTTTTAAATATTTTCCGTTTTTTGTAGTTTACTAAAGGCTTGCGATAGTATCTAGCAAATAGTCTATATCTTCTCTCCTAGAAGCCCAACTTGTACAAAATCTTAGACCATTTGAATTATCTTCCTCATAAGATTCAGTTGTATAGCTAATTCCCCTATCATCGAATATTTTTTGCTGGTCTTTAGTCAATATAGGGAACTGCTGGTTTGTATAGGAATTTGAAAGAAAGCTTATATTTTTACTCAAAAATGCTTCTTTAATTTCCATTGCATAGCCATATGCATCCCTACTGTACTTGACATAGTTGTCATCTGTAAATAGGTACTCAAATTGTAGTCCCAAGAGTCTACCCTTAGCCATTATTGCTCCCTTACTTTTTGAAAGGCAGGCAAAGCCCTTGTTATATCTATCATTTGTAAAGCAAACCGCCTCACCAAACATAGCTCCACACTTTGTTCCACCTATGAAAAATACGTCAGTGTACTCGGCTAAATCCTCCAGGCTGATATCATTTTCTTTTGATGCAAGTGCATAAGATAATCTTGCTCCGTCAACAAATAGGGGTAAATTGAACCTGTCACATATAGACTTTATCTCTATTAACTCTTCCCTACTATATAGGACTCCCCTCTCTGTAGGATGGGAAATATAGACGGCTCCTGGCTGGGCCCTATGCCAGTCCCAGTGTCCAAAAAATCCAGATAAGTATTTTTCAAGACTCGCTGGATATAGCTTAGCCTCATTGTCCAAAACCTCATCACCATTAGATACTGTAATTACTTTATGCCCGACCCCTTCAATTGCTCCACACTCATGTATATTTACGTGCCCTAATACTGGGGATACAACAGCCTCATGAGGTCTCATAATTGAAGATAAAACTGTCAAATTAGTCTGTGTCCCGCCCACAAAATAATGTACATCCAAGTCTTGACACTTGCATGCTTGTCTTATTTTTTCTGTTGCACTCTGACAGTATTCATCTAACCTATAGCCGACCGTCTGCTCCATGTTTGTTTCTACAAGTCTGTCAAGTATGCCTGGTAGGCAGCCTTCTAAATAGTCATTTTCGAATCTTAGCATAAATTTTTCCTCCTAATAGTGTATTTATTTTATCACATCTTATTGGTCAATTTACAATTTCACTTTATAGCTTAACCCCTAAAAAATGATATGTTATAATAGTATATTATAGAAGATGATTTGTCCAGTAATTTTTATAAATTCTGAAAATTTCTCACAATGTAAGGAAAGGTGATTTAAATGGCTAAAAAAATTAATAATAAATCCTCTAGACCAGACAATATTGTCATACGTGATAGCAATATAATAGATGAATGCATGGCTCTAGAATCACAGCTACCAACTTTTATGAGGGATTATTTTATATACCTAAGAGGGGCCGTAGCTGTAACTACTAGGAGGGCCTACCTAAATGACATAAAATTCTTTTGTAGCTACCTTATCGAGTCCGGCCTATATACAAGTGCAAAAAGCCTTGCTGAGATTAGCCTGGATGACTTTGCTGAGATATCTGCCAGAGATGTAAATATATTCCTGGGGGACTACTGCAACCGCTACTATAAGGAAGTAAATTCAGACAAGGTTCTCTACGAAAACAATAACAAGTCACTCGCCAGAAAGAAATCATCAATATCTACCCTCTTTAAGTTTCTATATAGGAATGAACAGCTAAAGGACGATATCACTGGTAGTTTTAATCCAATTAAATTGCCAAAGCCCCAACCAGATGCTATTAAAAGGTTGGAAATAGATGAGGTTGCCAATATGCTAGATGCTGTAGAGAGTGGACAGGGTCTAACAGATAGGGAAAAGGACTACTGGCTAAAGACTAAATTGCGTGACAAGGCCATACTAGTCTTGTTTATCACATACGGCCTAAGACTTAACGAGTTGAGAGAGCTAAATATATCCTCCTTCAACTTTTCTAGGGGAGAATTCATGATCTATAGGAAGAGGGGCAAGGAAGTCCTAATGCCTATAAACGAAGCCTGTGAAAGGGTTGTAAAAGACTATATAAGTTTTGAAAGACCCAAGTCAGATGACCTTGCAGACGAATACAAAGATGCCCTCTTCCTATCGCTACAGAAAAAAAGGATGACGGCCAGGTCAATTAGGGACCTCGTTAAAAAATATACCTCTATTGCCATGAAAACCTCTAGGGATAAGGGGTATAGTCCCCACAAGCTAAGGGCTACAGCTGCTACCTCCCTGATAGAGACAGGTTTTTCTATCTATGATGTCCAAAACCTTATGGACCATGACAATGTGACTACAACCCAGCTATATGCTGCCCACAGGAAGAACCTAAAGAGAGACATAGTTGAAAACTTCAACTGGTTGGATGAAGACACCCCTCTAGGCAAGAAGAGAAAAGACTAAGCTACTCTATGGTGGATGACCAGCTATTTATATTTTCAATAATCAGGCTAGAACTATTTTAGTAAATTATATAAATGGTATTCTTGAACATACGTTCTAAACATGTTATACTCTTAGTATAGGAGGAATGCCCATGTACGAAAATTTAAACGAAAAAGAGCTCTCCGTACTGAACTTTTTAAAATCCTACATCAACGACAAGGGATACCCACCTTCAGTACGTGAAATCTGTAAAAGCTTAAACATCAAGTCCACTTCGACTGTTTTTGCAGTCTTGAACACACTTGAAAAGAACAAATATATTAGGAAAGATGCCAGCAAGCCCAGGGCCATCGAAATATTGGACAAAACGGATGATTCAAATGTGTTCGACTTTAACCCTGAGATAGTCAACCTGCCTCTTGTAGGTAGCATTGCAGCTGGTAGCCCTATTTTAGCCCAAGAAAATATCGAAGACTATATAGGTCTACCATCAGCCTATATCAAAGGTAAGGATTGTTTTATGCTGAGAATTAAGGGTGACAGTATGGTCGAAGTTGGAATAATAGACAAGGACTATATAATAGTGGATGCATCTGACACTAGGTCAGACAATGGAAAAATAGTCGTAGCACTAATAAATGGAGAGAGCGCTACTGTTAAAACATTGGAAAAAAAAGATGGCAAAGTCCTACTAAAACCGGAAAACTCAGCCTATGAGCCAATGGTCTTTGAGCCAGACCAAGTCAAGGTAATGGGTACTGTAACAGGTGTATTTAGAGTATACTAGAAAAAAGCAGGTAGAAATCCTATTTGGAAATCTAACCTGCTTTTTTGTACTTGTATTATTTTATATCAGTTGATACCATCAAAAGCTATAAGAATACGCCTACTGCGTATAAGAAAATTGTTCCTCCTACCCAGCATCCCGTGATATAGCCGTCTACTCCGGACTTGTCAGTCATAAACTTATGTCTAAACTTGACATCAACCTCATCACCCTGCTTCTTTAACTTATTTATATGCTTGTAGTAGTCATGTACTCCATAAAACCCTGCACGCACATATAGGCCAAATGATAGGACAAAGATACCTATCCACAGTGGCTGTCTAAATACAGATGCCAACATAGCTAGTAGGACTTGTAAGCCTATTATTAAAGACCCCTGTATGACCATTTTGCGGTATATATACCAGTAGGGTGCAAATATCATAGAATGTAGATTAAATACCTTTTTATCTCCACCCTTGTCAAAGGATTCAAAGATGGGCTTGTAGTATTCTAAATTCTTTTCTATTAGGTCGTCCCTCTCAACAGGCTTGGTATAGGACTCAAATTTTAATTCTCTCTTAAAAGCTTTCATGCACATTAACTCCTTAATTATTTTCTATATCTGCCTTGATAGCAGATTCCAACTGCTGGCTAGCTTCAATAAAGTCAGCCTTCTTAGTTATAATGTAATTATTATCAAGTATATCCATAAACTCTTCACCAGTAATAGTTTCATGAGCCAACAAGTATTCTGCTATTTCATGTAACTTGTCTATGTTTTCATTCAAGATGTCAATAGCCCTCTGATGACAGTCATTTATTATTTTTATTACAGCCTTATCTATATTTGTAGAAGTCTCTGGTGAACAAGCTAGGGATGTGTCTCCTCCCAAATAGGCATTGTTGACAGTCTCTAGGGCCACCATACCAAAATCGTCATCCATACCAAATCTAGTTACCATAGATCTGGCAAACCTAGTGGCCATCTCAATATCATTAGATGCACCTGATGTCTTGGTATTGAATATTACCTCTTCAGCAGCACGACCTCCTGTGTAGGTAGTTATCTTGTCAAGGGCCTCGTCCTTGGACATCAAGACCTTTTCTTCCTCATCCACCTGCATTGTATATCCCAAAGCTCCGGAAGTTCTTGGTATAATGGTTATCTTGTGGACTGGAGCAGAGTGCTTGCCCATAGCGGCAACCAAGGCGTGTCCAACCTCATGGTAGGCTATTATCTTCTTTTCTCTTTCATTTATAACAGCTCCCTTTCTCTGGTAACCTGCTATAACGGTCTCGACTGATTCCTCAAGGTCTTCCTGTATAACCTTCTTCCTGCCCAACCTAACAGCCCTAAGAGCTGCTTCATTTACTATATTGGCTAACTCAGCACCAGATGCACCTGAAGTAGCCCTGGCTACCTGATTGTAGTCAATATGGTCATCTATATGTACACCCTTTGTGTGAACCCTTAGTATAGCCTCTCTACCCTTTAGGTCCGGTAGTTCAACAGGAACCCTCCTGTCAAACCTACCTGGTCTAAGTAGGGCCTTGTCCAGTGATTCAGGCCTATTTGTCGCAGCTAGTATCACTATACCTATACCATTTTCAAAACCGTCCATCTCACTCAAGAGCTGGTTTAGGGTCTGTTCTCTTTCGTCATTGCCACCAAAATTAGAATCTCTCCTCTTTCCTATGGCATCTATTTCATCTATAAAAACTATACACGGTGCCTTTTCCTTAGCCTGCTTGAAAAGATCCCTGACCCTAGATGCACCCATACCAACGAACATCTCTACAAACTCAGATCCAGATATAGAGAAGAAAGGCACTCCTGCCTCACCTGCAACAGCCTGGGCTAATAGGGTCTTACCTGTACCTGGAGGACCCACTAGCAGAGCTCCCTTTGGCATCTTGGCACCTATCTCAGTATACTTGCCAGGGTCGTGAAGGAAGTCCACTATCTCAGTCAGCGCTTCCTTGGCCTCATCCTGACCAGCTACATCGTCAAAGCTGACACCAGTAGTTTTGACATATAATTTGGCGTTACTCTTGCCAAATGACATCAGGCCTCCTGATCCACCCATTCTTTTTCCCATACCCTTTAATAGGTATCTTCCTAATAGCCAGAAAATAAAGAAAGGTAGGACCCAAGAAAGTATAAAGTTTAGTATAGGAGAATTTTCTATTGGTATTTCCTTAGAATACTTAGCTCCAGAAGCATTCAAGGTCTTCACTAGGTCTGGATCGTCTATAGCCCCAGTCACATAGACCTTTTTAAGGTCTTTCTTAGGTGTAAACTTAATCTTCTTGTCTAGTATTGTTACGCTGTCAACTTCCTTTTTTTCCAACATCTGGACAAAAGTACCATAACCTACTTGGGTTACCCTGTTTTTCTCTACGTTCGGTATCAAAATTGTATTGAACAACAATATGACACCAAGCAATACAGCATAAAACCATATGAAATTTAAGTTCGGTCTTTTATTATTATCATTCATATATATCACCTACAATTCACTTAAAAAACCAATCACATCATCTATAATCCAATCTGGTGTAGACGCTCCAGCAGTTATACCTATTGTGTTGTACTTGCTGAGAAGGTCTTTATCCAGATCATCTTTAGTCTCAATAGAAAATGTATCGACAGTATCCTGACAAATCTTTACTAGCTTTTGAGTGTTGGAGCTATGTCTACCACCTATAACTATCATTAGTTCTACCCTTTGGGCTAGGTCTCGTGCTGACTCCTGTCTTACCCTAGTGGCAGAGCAAATAGTATTTTCCACCTCAACCCTAATATTCAAGGACCTAATATGGCTTATAATGGCATCAAACTCCTTTTCATTCATGGTAGTCTGGGCTACTATAAAATATTCTTTATTAGACTCAAAACTTATATTCTTTATTTCTTCCAAATTCTTTGCTATGATGGCTGAATGACTTGACCACCCATTAATTCCTATGATTTCCGGATGATTCTTGTCACCAATAACTATCAACTGTTTGCCATCTTCATAGCACTTATTGGCCAAATAATGTATCTTTCTTACAAAAGGACACGTTGTGTCTATTATTGGTATATTTTTTTCTTTGGCCTCATCGTATACCGTCTTTGATACACCATGGGACCTAATTATCATTTCCTTACTATTGTTTATAGGCTTGCCTGATATAGACTTGTCAGCTTCAATTTTCTCTATATCTTCAATGGTAGCAACAGTTACCATACCTCTTTCTTCATACTTGGCCACCGCCTGACTGTTATGTATCAATGGACCCAGAGCATATATAGAGACATTGTCAGTCTTGTCCAACTCATTCCAAGCCATATTCATTGCCCTTTTGACACCGAAACAAAAACCGGCATTCTCAGCAATCAAAATATTTTTCACTTATTATCACCAACTATCTTATATTAATTTGATTCCCTCCTTGTTCTTGTTGAAATTTTCAACAACCTTATCAAAAACATCCTGGGAAATCTTAGGATATTCTGTTTTGGCCACCTTGCTGTTATAATACTCAGACATATCTATTGGTTGGCCAATTATTACCTTTACCTTAGAAAAAATTCTGTAATTTGTTATTATACTCATAGGTATTATATCTGATTTAGACTTGATCGAAAATAGGGCAACACCTGGCTTGGCAGGTAAGAAGGTATTTAAGTCTTGACACCTAGTTCCTTCGGGAAATATCCCTAGTACCCTACCGTCCTTTATCTGCCTTAGTATGGCCTTGACAGTTGATATACTCGGATTGGCCCTATTTATAGGTATTACTTCTAACTTGTTTAATATAGCTCTAAATACAGGAACCTTGAATATCTCCTGCTTGGCCACTGGTATTATCCTCCTATTTTTCACAGCCCCCATCATAAAAAGTGGGTCAAAATAGTGTTTGTGGTTGGCTATTATGATATACTTGCCTTCATCAGGTATATTTTCTTGTCCAATAATCTCTATCCTATAAAAAATCGCTAGCAGGAACCTCAATATAGAACACATAAAATTGTAAAATCTCATCATTCACCAATCCTTCTTACCATATCAGTTATATACTTTACCACCTCTTGAATTGACATAGAAGTAGAATCTACTTCTATAGCATCATCAGCTTTGACTAGGGGGGCAACTTCTCTTGTAGAGTCTATGTAATCTCTCTTCTTTATATCTTCAACTATATCTGCCAAAACAAGGTCTTGTCCCTTGTCTATCAATTCCTGGTACCTTCTCCTGCCTCTTTCCTCAGCCGAAGCATTCAAGAAAAACTTATATCTTGTATCTGGGAATATATGAGTGCCAACATCCCTACCGTCCAATATGACATCTGACCTCTTGCCAATTTCCCTCTGCTTTTGAAGTAAAAATTCTCTGACCTGAGGTATTTTAGCCACGTTAGACACATTAGAACTAACCTCCAGGCTCCTAATTTCATCATTTAGACAAGTACCATCTAAATATATACAGTTATCTACAAAGTCAACATCTGTAGACTGACATATATCAATAACACTTTGAATATCAGCAATATCAATACCTGCTTCCAGACACTTGTATGTAATAGCCCTATACATGGCACCAGTGTCTATATAATTAATACCCAAATTCTTAGCAATCAATTTTGAAATTGTACTCTTACCAGCACCTGCTGGTCCATCAATAGCAATTACTAAATTTTCCATATTAGCCTCCTGCTTTCTTTTAAACCTATTTTATAATTAAAGTATATATATACAACCTTTACTTTGACTTAGCTCTTGCATTCTCACATATAGCCATACCCGCCATGTAACCTGTAGAAAAGGCTATCTGAAGGTTAAATCCACCTGTCAGAGCATCGACATCTATCATTTCTCCTGCAAAATAGACACCCTGATGAATCCTTGACTCCATACTACTAGGATTTATCTGTTTGGTACTTATGCCACCTGCTGTTACTGTTGCAGTTTCCATGCTTCCTATATTTTTGACAGTGAACTTAGACTGTTTTATCCTATCCAATAAAAAATCTATATTCTGCTTTTTAATATTAGCACTTGCCTGTCCTACTAGGTCAACTCCTAGCTCAAAACTCACATCTTCAAGCAAAAGTTTTATAAAGTTATTTGGCAATATACCCTTTAGGTTAGACGTCAAGCTCTTCTTACCATCAGACTGGACCTGCCTATATAGTTCATCTCTTGATATATGAGGTAAAAAATCTATAAATATTTCTTTATCTATAGGATTTTTATTTATATATGAAGACATCTTTAGTATGGCTGGTCCGCCTAACCCCTTATGAGTGAATATTATATCGCCAAAAATTTCTATATTCTTCTTTCTATCCCTAGTCCATACTAGTACATTATGAAGGGATATACCTGCCAATGGTCTGGTCCAAGTTTCCCTTATGTCGATAGGAACTAGACCAGGTCTAGGACTTACAATATCATAACCCTTATCTCCTAAAAACCCGTACAACTTGCCATCTGAGCCAGTCTTGGGGTAACTCTTGCCTCCTATAGCAAATAATACCTGCTTTGAAGTCAATAAGTGGTCTGAAAATACCACTGATTTTTTTTCTTCATCAAGGTCAAAATCTTCCACCCTACTACCATAGTAAATATCTATACCAGCATCTATCAACTTTTCTTCCAAGACCCTTATAAAATCCTGTGTCTTTCCTGATTTCAAGTATACTTTTTGGTCGTTGTCTTCCTCTATGCTATAGTCTAGCCCCCACTTTCTTATTAGATTTTTCAAATCTTCGTTTGTAAAACTATAAAGGGATGAATACAAAAACTTCTTATTATTGACAACCATATCGAAAAATTCTTCTATAGGTCTATTATTGGTAAAATTGCACCTTCCACCACCAGTCATCCTAAGTTTTTGACCAAGAGATTGTCCAGCTTCCACGAGGGCAATTTCTAAATCACTATTAAATCTACGTACAGTGAGAGCTGCCATAATACCTGCTGGTCCTCCGCCAACAACAATTAAATCATAGTCTTTTCTCATTATCTTCTCATTTCATTATAATATTAATGCATTTTATCTATAGCTACTCTAGCGGACTCTGTATTTGATTTAAATCCAGGAATTCACCTGAATTTAAATGAGTAATATCGTTCATCTTCATTACAACAGGACCATATTCTCTAAATTCTACTATATTAAGAGCTGTGTTGTCCTGCTTTATCCTATAGAGATTGCTAAGAGGTGCATCCAAAAAGCTTAATAGCATGACTCTTACAGTCACTGAATGAGATACCAATAGGATATGCTTGTTCTGGTATTTTTCGTTTAGTTCATCTATTAGCCTGTCTTCCCTCTCCTTAACTATATGAAGAGTCTCCCCTCCAGGTATATCGGCCTTGTCTGGCTCATTTCTCCATAAATATAATAAGTCTGGGTATTTTTCCTTTATCTTTGGTATGGGCATACCCTCCCACTCACCAAAGCCCATCTCTCTTAGGGCTGGTGTAGGTTTTAAATCCAAACCTAGTTCATTAGCTATTATTTCTGCAGTTTCAACGGCCCTACCAAGGTCACTGCAATATATCATATCTATAGGATACTCTTTTAAATATTTAGCTAAATTTTTAGCCTGGGCTAGGCCCAAGTCAGTTAGGGGAGAATTTCCATGGCCTTGAGTCCTCCCCTGAGTATTCCATATTGTTTGACCATGTCTAACTAAATAATATGTGTTCATTTTAACCTCCAAATTACTTGTATATTCTGCATAAAATAATAACCTAATATTTCTATTAGGTTATTGAATTACTTATATTAATTGTCTTTTCTATTCATAAATTCCATATTTTTCCCAAATATCTTCCAGTTCCTTCAGGTAGGACTTAACATCATCCTTTTCTCTCATGGCTATACCAATAACAATAGCATTAGCTACACTAAAGGCTGGCACTAGTGAATCTATAAATGATACCATGTTGTTTCTAACTGTCACAACAATATCAGATACCTTTGATATAGGAGCATTAACACTATCAGTGATTGCAACTACCTTGGCTCCTCTTTCCTTGGCAAAGTTTACGACCTGGTAGGTCTTCCTAGAATATCTCGGAAAACTAATTGGTATAAAAACATCTCCCTCACCAATCTTGGTCATCTGTTCGTATGGTTCACCCATATCCATCCTTATAATAATTACATCATCTAATATGTAATTCAAGTAATAAGCCAAATACTTGGCAACAAAAATGGAGCTTCTCAAGCCCATTATATAAACCTTCTTTGCATTAAAAATAGTCTCAACAGCCTCTTCATAGGACGCTTGGTCGAGATACTCCATCGTGTCTTTTATGTTATCTATGTCATTTTTAAATACATTATTAAGAATCATGCTGTCAGATAGATAATCAGCATCAGTCATTTCAACCCTCTCAACTGTAGTCAGCTTTGTCTTAATAAGTTCTTGTAGGGCATCTTGGAACTTTGGATATCCAGAAAATCCTAGAGCGGTTGCAAACCTAACAACTGTAGATTCACTTACCCCAACAGTTTCGCCTAGCTTTGAAGCTGTCATAAATGCAACCTTAGGATAATTATTTATAGTATACTGAGCCAACAACTTCTGCCCCTTACTCATTGTCTTATATCTAGTCTTCATTATATACATAAGATTGTTTAATTGCTCAGCATCACTCTCATTTTGACCATCGTCATTAATCATACTAATGTTAATTTCTTTTTTTTTGTTCTTATAATTTGAATTAAATTTCATAAAATACACCTCGAGACAAATTTGTATAATTTACTAACTTTAATTATACAGTAATAATCTATAATTTTCAATAAAGTCAAAACTTTTATAAGTCTTAATAGTCACTTTTCTTGGTAGCCTTCTTTAGATAGGCCACTTCCCTATCAGTTAGGTGTCTATACTTACCTATTTCGACATTATTAATATTTATATTACCCATTGCTACCCTCTTTAAATTCATTACAGGATGGTCTATAGCGTAGAACATCTTTCTTACTTGGCGATTTCTACCTTCATGAATACTCACCTTGCATACTGAATAGTTTTTTTTGTGGTCAGTTTTCAGAACACTTATCTTGGCCTTAGACGTTATATAGTCTTCTATTTCTAGACCATTTTCAAACCTCTTTAACTCCTCATCAGTAGGTATTCCCTTTACAGAAGCTATATATGTTTTATCAAATTCATGTTTTGGATGAGTAATTTTGTAAGTCAAGTCACCATCATTAGTCATAAGCAGGAGGCCACTAGTTTCATAGTCTAACCTTCCAACTGGGTAAATTCTCTCTTTTATGTCGGAAACTAATTCCATAACATCCTTTCTACCAAACTGATCTTTTGATGAAGTAATATAACCCTCTGGTTTATTTAAAATTATGTATATCAGTTTTTCATTTTCCAAACTTATTTTTTTACCATCGAATTCTACTAAATCATTTTTTTCATCGACCTGGTGCCCCAAATCATAAACAATCTGGCCATTAACCCTTATCCTACCATCTAAAATCAGTGTCTCGGCCTTCCTTCTTGAGGCTACACCTGCACTTGCTATATACTTATTTATTCTCATATTTTCTTTTTCTCCATTTCAAAAAGCTATCCCAATTACGAAATAGCTTTTAATATATATCTAATTTCCTGTCTGCCCACCTGAAATACTACCGCCAGCTGCGCCAGAAGTATTACCAGGAACAGTCTGTCCCGTAGCACCAGCTCCACTAGTATTACCTCTACTTATATTATTAGAGCCATTATTTATAGTGCCACCCTGGTTAATACCGCCACCTGGGTTTCTATTACTTTCTCTTTCTGTACCATCTTCAGTACCTGCTTCCACTTTCTTAGTTCGTTTTTTGTACCTATTATAGTTGCTTCCATAAGTGGAACCACTAGCATACTTATTTTTATTCTCTTCTGCAGATTTTTTGGCGTTTTCTTTCCTTGTTATTACGGCCTTCTTCTGCCTTGTATACTCTTCTTTTACCTTTTCTAACATATCTTCAGCCTGACTCTTGACCTTGGCTGAACCTGAATTATCATTTATTAAATCTTGCAGCTCAATTATAGCCTGCTCATAGTCTTTCCTATTTTCACATTTTGTCGCCTTCTGTAGCTTTAAGGCCTGATAATACATACCCCTTGCTTCAGTATTTGCCTCATCTTCATCTAAGACCTTAGATAAATTAGACATAGCCTTATCATACTCGCCATTTTCGATAGACTTCCTAGCAGTACTCATCAACTGACCTGACTCTGTAAAACCACATCCACTTAGAACAAGTGTACATAATAACAAAATTGAAAGTATTTTTTTCTTCATAATAACCTCCTATTAAAGGTACATATAGCCTATTTATACAATTATACCATAATAAACCTTATAAGTATAGAAAATTAGATATTTTAAATCTAGATTCAAAAATCATTTTTATTTTTTTTAACAAAAAACAGGCTACATATTCAACTTGGTACAGGTAAATATGTAGCCTTTATTTATTCTAAATTATTTTATTTTACAGGTACAGAAAAGTCCTACTATAAATACTTCTCTCTAAGATACTTGTCCATAGCTGCAGCAGCTGTCCTACCAGCACCCATGGCAGATATAACTGTGGCAGCACCTGTAACTGTATCACCACCGGCATAGATACCCTCTAAAGATGTCAGACCATCTTCATCAGCAACTATACACTTCTTCCTATTGACATCAAGACCTGGAGTAGTAGATGCTATCAATGGGTTTGGCCTAGTTCCAAGAGACATGATAACCATATCTACATCAAGCTCAAATTCTGAGCCTGGTATTTCAACTGGTCTCCTCCTGCCTGATTCATCCGGTTCACCCAATTCCATCTTGATGCACTTCATACCACATACATTACCATTTTCATCGACCAAAATCTCTGTTGGATTAGTAAGTAGGTTAAACTGTATACCCTCTTCCTTGGCGTGATGAACTTCTTCAACTCTAGCTGGTAATTCTGACTCACTTCTCCTGTAGACTATATGAGTATCGGCACCAAGTCTTAGGGCAGTTCTCGCAGCATCCATGGCAACATTACCACCACCTACTACTGCAACCCTCTTACCAACCCTAATTGGAGTATCGTAGTCGTCTATATATGCCTTCATCAGATTGACTCTTGTCAAAAATTCATTGGCTGATAGGACACCATTGGCATTTTCACCAGGTATGCCCATAAATGATGGTAGACCTGCACCAGAACCTATAAATACAGCCTTGAAGCCTTCATCTTCAAACATCTCATCTATTGTTATAGTCCTACCAACTACAACATTATTTTCTATCTTTACACCCAATTTCTTGATTGAATTGATTTCATAGTTTACTACCTTTGACTTTGGTAGTCTAAATTCCGGTATACCATATGTCAATACACCACCAGATTCGTGGAAGGCTTCAAAAATAGTTACATCGTAACCAGCCTTGGCTAGGTCACCTGCGCAGGCTAGTCCTGAAGGACCTGATCCCACTACACCAACCTTAATTCCATTTTTCTCTATATTTCCACTTAGGTCTATATCATTTTCCCTAGACCAGTCTGCAACGAATCTTTCAAGTTTACCAATAGATACTGGCTCACCCTTTATGCCTACGACGCAGACACCTTCACACTGAGATTCCTGTGGACATACACGACCACAAACTGCAGGTAGTGAACTAGACTTCGCTATAACCTTGGCTGCATCTTCAAACTTTCCTGCCTTAACTTCCTGTATAAAGGCTGGAATATTTATACTAACAGGACATCCCTGAACACATCTAGGATTCTTGCAGTTTAGGCATCTCTGGGCCTCTTCCTGGGCCTCTTCAGCATTATATCCATAACATACTTCCTCAAAATTAGTAGCCCTAACCTTTGGATCCTGCTCTCTCACTGGAACTTTTGTCTTCATAGCCATTAGTGCTTACCTCCAATCTGACAGTCTGGACTAGAATGAGTAGGTCCATCCTGCTGTCTCAAGGCCTTCCTACCCTCTTCTGACTTGAACATCTGCTGTCTCTTCATAGCCTCATCAAAATTCACCTTCCAACCATCAAACTCAGGTCCTTCTACGCAGGCAAATTTGACCTCATCGCCTATACTTACACGACAGGCCCCACACATACCTGTACCATCAACCATTATAGTATTTAGACTGACAATTGTAGGTATATCCAATTTCTTAGTTGCCATACATGCAAACTTCATCATTATCATCGGTCCTATAACTATGGCCTGGTCGTACTTGTTACCCCTGTTTGTAACCAAATCATCCAACATCATTGTTACATTACCATGGAAACCATAGCTTCCGTCATCAGTACACATATATAGGTTTTTAGCTACCTTTTCCATCTTTTCTTCAAATATTATAAGATCCTTAGTCCTAGCACCTATAATTACATCTACATCTACACCCTTTTCATGTAGCCATTTAACCTGTGGATATACTGGTGCTGCACCAACTCCACCTGCTATAAATATCATTTTCTTATTCTTAAGTTCTTCTATATCTTCATAAATGAACTCGCTTGGCTGACCCAAAGGTCCCACAAAATCCTTTATAGAATCTCCTACTTCCAATCTACCCAACTTCTTACTAGAATCTCCTACTACCTGGAATACGATTGTCACTGTGCCCCTATTATTATCATAGTCAGCTATTGTCAGTGGCATTCTCTCACCTTTTTCATCTATTATAACAATAATAAATTGACCTGGTTTTGCTGAGTGAGCAACTCTTGGAGCCTCAATGTCCATTAGATATACAACATCGTTAAGTTTTTTCTTCTCAACTATTTTGTAGCTCATTGTAATATACCCCCCGTTTCTTAATATAGTTCATTAATTCTCAATAGATAATACAGAGGTCAGAATATAATATTTTCTAACCCTGTACACTTCTTAATTATACACTATATCTATCATATTTTATAGATTTTTTGTCAAAAATACTATGCTATTTGAGACAAATTTCGTATATTTAATGCATATATGAGAACCATTAAAAATTATACTATAAAAAATTTATTTTCATATGAATAAGCTTAAATTTAAAAATTCAGAAAGTATCAACATTTAGGTGTCATCATGTATACATATTAAAATAATTATGGTATACTCAACTTATCGGATAAATAAACTAGACCCGATACTAATATTATTTTTATTTATAGTTATAAAGGAGATGTTACTATGAAGAGACTTATTACTGTGGATGAATTCTTTGACCTACAGAAGAGCGACAAAAAGGTAGTTGTACTTGACTGTAGATTTGACCTTATGAACAAGACTTATGGTATTGATTCATACAAGGAAGGCCATATAAAGGATGCCTTCTTGATTAATATAGAAAAAGACCTAACTGATCCAGTTGGTCAGCATGGTGGTAGGCACCCATTCAAAGATCGTGACCAGTTAAAAGAAATTATAGAGAGCTTTGGTATAGATAATGATACAGTAGTTGTTACATATGACGATGGTGACCTACAGGGTGCTGGTAGACTTGTTTTCCAGCTAAATAATCTAGGTTTTTATAATGCCTTCGTTCTTGACGGTGGTCTAATCGCCTACAAGGCCCACGGTGGACAGATAGAAACTGAAGTTAGAAAGCCAACCAAGTCTGACAAGGCATTTGATGTAAAGATTGATACTTCATTTATGGTTGACATGGAATATGTTAAGTCAAAATTATATGACGAAAATACAATTATAATTGACTCTAGGTCACATCCGAGATACCTAGGACTTGAAGAGCCTGTTGACAAGGTTGCAGGTCATATACCTAGTGCCAAGAACTATTTCTTTATGGACAACCTAAACATAGATGACATGACAAATTCTTCATACATCAGCGAAGATAAACTTAAAGAGCGTTTCAAAGACCTTGACCCTAAGAAGGAAATTATTGTTTATTGCGGCTCAGGTATATCACTGATGGTAAATGCCCTTGCCCTAGACAAGATCGGTATACCATACAAAATTTATCCAGGCAGCTACTCAGACTGGATTAGCTATGACGAAAATAAGATTGCTACAGGTCAAGAATAAAATAGGTAGTTTGTTTGATTTTTATTCATACAAAAAGGCTATATACTCGGATGGGTAGATAGCCTTTTACTTTACCATATTTTTATTTTTTTAGTATACTACTAGTCAATTTCTGACTTAAAAGGGGTATCCCTATACATCTGTGCCTTGTATACATTTTCTTTTATATAGCCCAACTTGTACATTCTTAGCAAAACTGCGGCCTGCCTCTTTTTTGCCTGCTCGTAATTTTGATACAAACTTGGATTATTGGTAATACCTGCAAGCATAGTACACTCACCAAAGGTAAGCTTTGATACATCCTTACCAAAATAAAGATGGGCACCTGCTTGGACACCATAAGATGACTTACCTAAATATATATTATTAAGATATGCCTCTAATATTTCATCTTTTGTCATTATCTTATTTAATTCATGGGCATTGTGTATATCCTGAATTTTTCTCTTAATTGTTTTTTCATTACTGGTCAAAAGATTTTTAGAAACCTGCATATCTATTGTACTAGCACCTTGTGTAGAACCACCTGTAATATTATTAAAGAAAGACCTTGTCAGTGACCTATAATCAACACCCTTGTGTTCATAAAACCTATGATCTTCAATTGCCACAACAGCCTTCTGCAAATTTGCAGGTATCCTGGCTAGGGCTACGGGTTCCTTATTTATATAGCTATCATTTACCATTTTTTTAGTCAAGACTGGCATATCACTTACTACATTTCTAACATATAAAAAACCAGCCGAACCACCTATGATAGAAATTACAAGCACTATTAATAAAAGTCTTTTAACTATCCTAAATAAAAATGATGATCTTGACTCATAATAATCCTCTTCTTCATAGTCCTCATAATCATCATAGTCATCTTCTTCATATGTCGACCTTCTTTTTCTAGGATAATAATCAGCATCCGTATTTTTCATATACTTATCCAAACTTTTATTTCTCATATCTCTAAAATCGACTATCTTTGAATCATTATCTCCACTACCGGCTTGCTTTTTTATGCGAATCTTGTTCTTGCCCTTATTTTGCTGCCTGCTGGACCTGACCTGTTTAGTTTTGTCGGGAGTGGATGAAGCTATTTTCTTGCGCCTCAACTTATTTATATCATTATTGTCTGCCATAAAAACCTCCCCCTATATAGACGTCCTTATCTTCATAAACAACTTAGCTGTTGCTAGGGTGTCAGAGTCTGCTCTATGGGCATTTTCATTCAAAATACCGTAATAGTCACATGCAGTCTGCAATTTTTTATTCTTGCCCTTGTATTCCTTATTTTTCTTCAACATTTCCATAGTACATATATAGTTATCAATAGGATCCAAGTCCATTTGTTCTAAATAATAATTTAAAAAGGTCACATCGAATTTTGCATTGTGGGCTATTATAGTCCTGTCACCTATATATCTCCTAAAATTAGGTAGAACATCTTCAAGCGTCAGGGCATCTTCAACCATATCATTCGTTATATTAGTTATTTCAGTTATAACACTAGGTATAAACCCCTTTGGCTTTATAAGTCTAGAATAGTTCCTGTGTATTCTATCACCCTTAATTTCAGTCACGCCTATTTCTATTATTTCATCACCATTAAAAGGACTCAAGCCCGTAGTTTCCAAGTCAACCACTACATATTCTTCTTCAAAAAAGCCCATATGTACACCTCCTCACTTTCATTTAATCTATATCATCTAATTTAGGATCATCAAACCTCTCCATAAAGCTGTGTTTTTCACCTTCTAACTGCCATCCTAGTATAGAGTCAACATTTACATTTTCTGCAGCCTTAAATATAGATTTTTCTACATTGGCAAAATTCTCTGACAGGCTCTTGATAAGGTCTTTTATCTCATACCTCTTATTACCTGTCCTATTGGCAGCTACTGTACATGCACAGTTAATAGGTGCCAAACCTGTATATTTTACCCACCTTATAATATCCTCTTCCCTAATATAGTATAGGGGTCTAATTAATTCAAGGCCTTCAAAATTAGTTGACTTCAACCTTGGCAACATAGTCTTAAAGTTACCTGAACATAAGATATTCATCATAGTGGTCTCAATTACATCATCAAAATGGTGACCCAAGGCTAGCTTATTACAACCCAAGGATTCTGCCTTACCATACAGGGCTCCCCTTCTCATCCTAGCGCACATATAGCAAGGATAGTCGCTAGCTATCCTATCAGCCACTTCAAATATTTGTGAGTCAAATACCTGAATCGGAATCTCCAAGTACCTGGCATTGTCTAGGAGTATATCCCTAATTGACTCGTGGTAACCTGGGTCCATACCTATGTATACTACTTCAAAGTTCACAGGTGAATGCCTCTTTAGCTCTTGGAACATCTTGGCCATCAGGATACTGTCCTTGCCACCAGATATGGCCACAGCTATCCTATCACCCTCTTCAACTAGATTATAGGCCTTTATAGCCTTGATAAACTTTGACCACAATTTTTTTCTATATCTCTTTGTAATACTCTTCTCTATTTCTTTTAAATCCTTTTTTTCTTCATCAGGAACTATTAGGTTACATCCTGTTCCTGCTAGTTTGTTTTCTGACATTTTTCCTCCATATCTTTTAGCAATTAAAAATTCACCCCTCATTATACCATAGATGTAGCTAGATGGTCAAAGCTATAAATAACAACAATCTCAACCTATGTGTATCCTTAGAGTCAAAATGCTATGAATATAAGATGTAAGAAACTATTTTTTAGCATCTATTTTCAATTTTAGTATCTTATCCGGCCCAATATTGTAGCTTATATTTGCTTCAAACTTATTACCATTAATATCTTGAAGCCCCTTCATCGATGCTTGACCCTTTTTAGCCAGGGATTTGACCATAGTCTTATTTGGTTTTTTGTTATATGATGCCAACTGGGTATCATTCTTCCAAATAGTAAAACCACACTCCCTGTAATTTTTGCAGGAAAAGGCCTTTGGAGATTCTATTACATTGGACCCACATACAGGGCATTTTGTAATTATTTCAAGACCTGTCTGAGAATCTATTTCCTTAGCCTTAGGCTTTTTAGATAAACTTGATTTAGTCTTGGTAGAAGTTTTGGCTTGACCTGATTTTTGCGTCTTGGCCTTGCCGGTTGACTTATCAGTAGATTTTAAATCCCCATCTTTGTTTCTAAGACTTGATTCTTTTACAAACTTTTTAGTCTTGGGATTATATACAATCTTGTCAGTATTTATAGGTCTACTAGGTCCAAACTTTATCCTATTGACATTATCATATACAAATTTACATATCATATTTAAATAGTCTTTTCTAGAAAAGTTGCCCTTTTGTATATCAAATAGGCTCTTTTCTAACTTGCCCGTAAAGTCTACATCAAACAAATCCTCTACAGGGAATATCTCAACTAAGTTTATACCCAAATCTGTTATAAAATAGCTCTTGCCCTTCTTTTTTACATAGCCGACTTGGCCTATCTTCTTCAATACATCTGCCCTTGTCGCAGAGGTACCTATTGAGTAACCCGATAAGACACTATCATCATCCTCAGATACATTCTTCCCGCAATTTTTCATGGCCTTTAATAGTGAATCTTCTGTATAGGGCTTTGGTGGGGATGTCATCTTTTCAACTGGACTTATATCCAAGACCTCTACGCTATCGCCCTTTTCTACCCATGGCAGAAGATTACCACTAGTAGACTTTCCATACAGCTCCAGATACCCCAAAACTTTTAAGACCTTTCCCTTGGATTGGAACTTATACCTATCTACATCAGTATTTATTTCTGTATTTTCATATTCGGCAGGTGGCATAAAGTTAGCTAAAAACCTGTCTCTAATCGCTTCATAGACTATCTTTTCATCATTTGATAAGCTTGGTGGAGGTATTATATAGGTAGGTATAATGGCACTGTGGCTCTCTACCTTTGATGAATCAAATACCCTCTTTGACTTAGAAAACTTTATATTATTCTCACATGGGTGACCCTTTTTGATAAGATTTAGGGTCTTTTCAACCTTGCCTGCCAAACTCTCTTCTAAATATACTGAGTCTGTTCTTGGATAGGTTATATATCCTCCCTTTCCCTTACCTTCGTACAGACTCTGACATATATTTAAGACCTTGTCAGATGTAAAACTAGCGTACTTTGATGTAATAAATCCCTGCAGTGAAGTCAAGGAAAATAACTTTGGTGCATATTCTTTAGACTTGGTCACTTTTTTAGAACTTATAAGCCCTATTTTTGAATCTATACTATCGACTATAGCCCTAGCCTGGTCCAGGTCATTTATTTTCTTATTTTTATCTATGGCCAATTTGCCCTTATAATCACCATTTTTAGCCCTAAAATTTCCCTCAATCTCATAATACTTTTCCGGTACAAAATTCCTAATCTCCATGTCCCTATCATAGACTAATTTTACTGTAGGTAGTATTACCCTTCCTATATTAAGCATTTTGCCATTACCGTACTTTAGTGTTGCAGCACATGTAAAGTTAATACCTATCAACCAATCAGTAATAAGCCTAGTATAACCAGCAGCCTGAAGATTTCTCATATCCTCATCATCCTTCAGCTCTTTTAAGCCCCTCGTGATGTCCTCAGGAGTCCATTCATTGACCAATATACGCTTGACCGGTTTCCTATTTTTTGCCATCATAAATATCAAGAAAGATATTAATTCACCCTCCCTATCATTATCAGTTGCATTTATTATGTAGTCTACATCTTTTCTATTTATAAGACTAGAAACTATGTTAAACTGTTTATTTTTACCCTTGTCAACCTTGAATTTAAATTTGGACTCAGGTATAAATGGGTAGTGTTCCATCTTCCATGATCCCGAGTACCTATCCTTGTCATAGTCCTTCATATCATATAGGGATACCAGGTGGCCAACTGCATATGTAACTATATAATTGTTTCCTTCAAAGTAACCATCCTTCCTAGCATTTGCCTTCAAAAAGGACGCTATTGTCTTCGCTACTGATGGCTTCTCTGCCAATACTAATATCATATAAGTCTCCTTCCCACATCCGTACTCATGTCGTATTTATTCTCGTCTTTACATTATACCATATTGAAAAATATATCCTTAATTTTCATATAATTTATTTAAAATCTTTAAGAATTGCACTATTCACATCTTTATAGCTAGATACATCTTATTATATTCCTATAAAAAAAGACAGCCCTAAATTACCAAAGATAAATTAGACACTGTCTATTATTTACTAGTCCATCATATATAGCTTATCTACACTGATGAAGAATTAATTTATATTTTTTAACTAAACCCTCTTGCTACTGCAGCAATTCATCTGAGTTGGGTCACTTGGTATTCCACCGGCATACTTGCCTGTAAAACAAGCATCACAATATTCAAGACCTGGACATAGTTGGCCAAGATCTTCCAAGTCCAAGAAGCCTAGTGAATCCGCATTTATACTGTCCCTAATTTCGTCAATTGTGTGGTTTACAGCAACTAGGTTTTCACTACTTGGTACATCTGTTCCATAGTAGCATGCATGCTTGAATGGAGGCGAACTGATCCTCACGTGGACTTCAAGTGCTCCTGCATCCTTTAACATCTTAACTATGTTCTTTATAGTAGTACCTCTTACAATAGAGTCGTCTACCATCACTACCCTCTTGCCCTTAACTACATCTCTGATTACATTTAACTTAGCCTGAACACCAGCAGTTCTTTCGTTCTGCTTTGGCTTTATAAATGTTCTACCAACATAACTGTTTTTGTAGAAGGCCATGCCATATGGTAAATTTGATCCCTGAGAATATCCTACTGCTGCTGCTAATCCAGATTCAGGTACACCTATTACAAGATCAGCATCTACAGGGTACTTTTCAGCCAAAAGACTACCAGCCTTTACTCTAGAAGAGTAAACACTCTGTCCATCTATTATACTATCTGTCCTAGCAAAGTATATATATTCAAATATACATCTTGACTTAACCTCTGCATGAGATATCCAGTCAGAATGTATCTGTCCATCTATTATAGTTACTATTTCACCTGGCTCAACATCTCTGATAAATTCAGCCCCTATAGTATCTAAGGCAGCTGATTCTGAACTCAAGAAATATATGTTGTCCTTCCTACCTATACATAAGGGCCTAAAACCTAATGGATCTCTAGCACCTATCAACTTTGATGGGCTGGCAACCACCATCGAAAAAGCCCCTCTTAGCTTCTGGGCTGCAGACTTGACTGCATCCTGTATTGACAAAGTATGTAACCTTTCTCTAGCTATGAGGTAGGCAATTACCTCAGAATCCGTATTAGTCTGGAATATAGCCCCAGTAGTTGCCAATTCCTGCTTTAATTCGATTGCATTAGTCAAGTTACCGTTATGGGCCATTGACAATATACCCTTCATATAATGAATTACAAATGGCTGGGCATTTTCACGTCCTATTCCACCTGCAGTAGAATATCTAACGTGACCTACACCTAGGTTACCCTTCAAGGACCTCAATATATCCTTGTTGAAAACTTCATTAACTAAGCCACTATCCTTGTGGAACATAACGTTCCTACCTTCTTCATTTGTATTTGTAACTGATATACCAGCACTCTCTTGTCCCCTGTGCTGTAGGGCAAACAAACCATAGTAAACATACGACGCTACATCTTCTCCGTCGAAATCAAATGCACCAAATATGCCACATTCTTCTCTTAATCCTGCCATTATTTTTTTCTCCTCTATTAATTCACTCATTTTTCGTACATTCATTCCCTTACACTTATATTTTATTCGTATTTATGATTTTTGGCAAGAGCGAATACGTATTTTTTTTATTTTTTTTACAAAAAAGAGATAAAATATTGAAAATTATCGAACTTTCAACCCTTTATCTCTTATTAATCATTCGTGTTTATTTATATTTTTCGAAATTTAAGCCAATATTTCCAAGTATTTTTCAACTCTAGCTACAACCCTATCACGTCCCATAACCTGCTGAATACTCCATAGATCTGGTGACTGCTGTCTTCCTACTACTGCTACTCTTATAGCTGTAGAAACGTCAGTTATATTACCCCTATAAAGGTCTGGTTCCTTTTTGAAAGCTTTATTATTTGATGTAAATCCGTTTGCATCAGTTATTGCCTTCACCTTTTCAAACCAAATTTCATTGGTATCGTTCTGGTCATAAGTATCTAGATATGCCCTTAGAATGACTTTTGCATCCTCTTTTGACACTCTCTCTGGAAGCCCATCTACATACTCAAAACCTTCTTCAAAATAGTATGATACAAAGTCCATTATCTGACTACAATTCACTAGATCCTTTCTAGGTTTCTTACCTGACCTACCTATTGCTAGTAGCTTTCTTAGGTCTTCCTTGTACTTAATTAGTAGCTGGTTTGCATCCTTGTCAAACTTTTCAGACCATCCTACCATAAAGTCAAGTATCTGGTCTTCAGTCATCTTAACAAGAACATCCTTTGAGATGTCATTTAGCTTATTCAAGTCAAATAGAGACCCTGATGAGCTCATATTTTTAGTCTTGAAGGTAAATTCCCTGTATGACTTATCTGGATTCTTCATTCTCCACTCTTCGTAGTTAGAATTCATAAGTGTCATCAGGTACTCAGTAACTGCCTCTGGGAAGTAACCGTCCTTCATATAGTATTCAAGAGATAGTTCTGGATCCTTTCTCTTTGAAAGCTTTCTCTTCTTGCCGTCCTCTACCTTCATCAAGTGGGCAGTATGGTTGTAGTTAGGCCTTCTCCATCCCATCACAAAGAATAATTCTAGGTGTATAGGTAGGGTAGATAGCCACTCCTCTCCTCTTACCACATCTGTCACCCTCATGAAGTGGTCATCAACCACATGGGCAAAATGGTAAGTTGGTATACCGTTTTGCTTTAGGATTACAACATCAAGGTTATTCTGTCTGACATTTATTTCTCCCCTGATACCATCCTTAAATTTCATGGCAACTTCTGGGTCTCCTCCAGACTTTAATCTCAATGTCCATGGCTTGCCAGCATCAAGATTTGCCTTTATTTCATCTAGGCTAAGATTTCTATCTTTAGCCCATTCTCCATAATATCCCGTATTCACACCGGCCTTCTCCTGTTTTTCTCTTATCTGAGCCATTTCTTCCTCAGATACAAAAGATGGGTATGTAAATCCCTTTTCTGTAAGGTACTTGGCTGCAGTCTGGTATATTTCCTTCCTGTCACTCTGCCTGTATGGGCCGTATATACCCTTCTCACCATCTAGGCTGACACCTTCATCAAATTCTATACCGAAGAACTTTAGAGACTTTATAATCAGCTCCTCAGACCCCTCTACCTTTCTCTTGTCATCAGTATCCTCAATTCTCAGAAGCATAGTTCCATCATTTAGGTGGGCCATTCTCTCATCCACTAGGGCTCCATAAAGGTTACCTAAATGTATAAATCCAGTCGGACTAGGTCCCAACCTAGTAACCTTGGCCTTCTTATCCAAGTCTCTTTCTGGATATAGTTCTTCATAATACTCTATAGTCTTATCGACATTTGGAAATAGCAATTGTGCTAACTCTTTACTCATTACACTTGTCCTCCGTTTTTTAATCAGTATTATTATAACATATATTATTCATTTAAACTATAATTAAAGTATTCTTATGTATCAAATGAGTCCCTACTTTACAAGGATTCCATTGATTATTCTACAAAAAGTTCTTTTTTTGATTATTTTAAAAAGGCCAGTCCTATTTGGACTAGCCTAAAAAATACTATATTCCTGGATTTGGTGCCTGACCAGCTCCTGGTACTGGTTGTTGTGGCTTTGGTGCAATAGGTTGGTGCTTACCTGGCTTTGGAGCTGCAGGTTTAGCTGCTCCTATCCTTACTACACCTACCTGAGCTGGGTAATTACTATAGCCTATCTTTTCAGAACTAATTATATTTCCCTTATCATCCTTGTACTGTCTGTATGTAACTACATTGTAACCTGGTCTAGAATACTTTTCTACGACCTTCTTTCCGGCTGGCAAACTTGGATCAGGTATAGTTTTATTACCTCCGCCAAAAGAGCCTAATACCTGTGTAGTGATATCTATATTTTTATAGTCACTTGCTGCTCCATATATTTCAGATATCATCTTGCTACCGTAAGTATAGTTTTTCACATATACATTATGCTTAAATGGATTTTTAAACTTAAAGTCTTGGCCTGGATTGCCGTCGTATACAGTAGCATCTCTGCCCATATTTACATAATCTGAAGGTATAGTATGACTTCTCCTAGTTGTGATTTCCATACCCGATAAAAGTGCTGCATTAAAGATAGTAGACGAGGTCTGACATACACCTCCGCCAATGCCCATTATAAGCTTACCACTTTCGATAACTGGTGCGGCCTTGTAGCCCCTTGCTATGGTTTTATCACCAGTCAAACCATTGAAAGAAAATTCCTGACCTGGCTTCAATACTACACCACTAGAATCTCTAGCAGATTTTTCAATATTATAATTCCTTGAATACATACCACCATATATCGTTGAATATGCCCCCAATAGGGTATCAATGCCCTTTAAATCTTCCTTAGTAAATTTAGCCTTTTCTAACTTAACTACCATTTCAGTGTAAAACTTGTCTGCATGTAAGTTTTTGACTAACTTATCATGTGATGCCTGTAAATTCATAGTTATTCCAGGTTCATCAGCTACAATAATAGTTTTTTTAGCCTTGTAATCATAATCTAAAGTAGCCTCTTTGACCTGACTATCTAACTTTGATTTTACCTGCTTTAAACTCTCATTTAATTTACCATCATTGTAAGTCATATCCAAAGGTATAAAACTCTTGCTACCAAAATCAGACTTTAATGTTCTAACTATATTTGTAAAAAAAGCATTAGACCTGTTGTAATTGTAGGCTGAATCTACAGTAGACTTATAATTAATATTCAAATCTATATCACTAACAGGTATCTTCCATGACTTGTCACCATAATACATCTTTACATTTTTTAGATTATCTAGTGATTCCAACTTCCCTAAAGCCTGACTTTTTGTCATGCCAGACAAGTCCACATTAGCTACACTAACACCCTTTGCAATCTTATCTGATGCGACCTGCATCGACAGGACACCAGTCCCAACCACCAGGACACCCACCAGTATAGCAACTGGTATTATTATCTTTTTATTATCTTTCAATAAGTTCATTTATCCACCTCATAACTATTATACTACTCTTTAATTATACTACAGAAACAAAAGTAATCAAGCCAACTTTAGAACTTTTGTAGCAAATTTTGATAAATTAGAAAATTCGTATTTTTAAACCAAACTAGTCTAATTGTAACTTTCTAAGTATCATTTTAATATTATATCACATAAGATCTAGATAAAAATCCTTAATTTATAAAAAATGTATAAAATTCAAAAATATAGTTGCGTTTTCATAACTATATGATATAATATGAGTATAGATTTATTTAATCAGAATCTATAGACAAGGAGATGATGGTAATGAATAAAGAAGTATTTATAGCTAGATTAAAAACAGCTATGAAAAATAAGAATATAAGTCAGTACTCTCTCTCCAAAACAAGTGGTATTAATAGAGGAACCCTTAGCTCATATATGTCTGGAAAATACCTTCCCAAACAAGATAAAATATTCACCCTAGCTAGCATATTGGATGTAAATCCCGACTGGTTAGCTTGCAACTCAGACATTATGGATAAGGCAGACCTATATTCTGCAGATAACTTCTTTGACGATAGCAGTATAAATTCATATCCATTTGTTGACGAAGGCGTATCTGCAGGCTTGGCAAATGAAATAGAGGCCCACTATGACCTAGATCAGATAAGAATACCTGACCTTATGTTAGGCAGATATGCAGGCAGAAAAGATATTCTCCTTATGAGGGTCAATGGAGAAAGTATGAACAAAGTCATACCAAATGGTTCTTTAATAGGACTTATTAGTAATATATCTCCATCATCTCTTACAAGTGGCGATATTGTAGTATTTTCATACAACTACGAATATAGTGTGAAAAGATTCTTCAAAGACAAGAAAAATCGAAACTATATTTTTAGGCCTGATACTTATGAAACTTGTTTTTCAGACATAATTGTTCCTTTTGATAATTCCCATAACCTAAAAATTATAGGTAAGGTCATAATGTACAATACCCTACTATAGGTAAATTCGCCTATAAGATTATAAATAGATCCTGGTAAGCAGATATTTTTGATTGAATAATTTGAACATGATTTTAAGCAAAAAAAACACAGCATCACTGCTGTGTTTATAATCTCAATATTAAGAAGCTGCCCTATTGTTCCTTTTGTTTCTCTCTCTGTTGTTTTGTCTTGCTCTTTCAAGTCTTTCACGTTCAAGTCTCTTGATAAGTGGCTTATTGACAGGCGCAAACATCTTGCGACCCTTATAGACTGTAAATGAAAAAGTCAAGAACAAAGTAGACCCAAATAAAACGAACCTATAAAAAACAAAAGATGCTTTCACACCTAAGAATAGGTTCACCACTAGGATAGTGAAACTTAGTGCAAGGGATACAATAACAGAAAATACAAAAAGCCTTATTATTCTACTCCAAAAACTGCTTAATTTAATTAATAAGTCTTTCAATATTTTCACCATCCCTTCCAATAAAATCATAATTCGTGTCATAATTCCCAAAAATTATGTTCAGCCTACTAATATAATAACAAATTATGACACTTTTAGCAATTGTATTTTACGATTTTCTTCAAACAAATTTTGAGAATATTTTATTTTTATTTTAAAAAATCTTAAAGTTTATCTAAAAACTGCTTCTTTAGCCAATTTATCCGCAATATCGTTGTATTTATCCCCACTATGGGCCTTAACTTTTTTGAAGCTTACATTGATTTTTTTCATAGCCTCAATACAGAATTCCCTATAGTGTTTAGTACCTTCCTTGTTGGCTTTCCATTCACCTGTGCACCACTTCTCTATGCCATTGTAATCAAAATATATAACTAAATCCTTATACCCATTATCAATACAGTATTTCATGGCTAACATTGATGCTTCAATTTCACCTGCAACATTTCTCATTGATACATAGTTTGGATTCTGACCTGTATAAGATATTTCGTCAAGTATTTTACCATCTTTTAAAATTACTGCACCTGATCCATAAGTTTTACTTGCATGTTCATAACTTCCATCTATATATGCCTCAATAGTACCAAAAATGGGTTCTTTTTCACTTTTTTCATCTATATATTGATTTTTTTTATTTTCGACAAAAATATCACTAACTTTTTTTTCAACTTTAGCAAAATTTTCTTCTGTATTATTCTTAATTTTTGTAGCATTTGTTTCTAAACTAGCCACTTCTCTACAATTATCAAGTCTTGGTACACCTATACCCTCTAATAAAAAATTCACAGCTTCGTCAGGACTTTCAAATGATTTGTAATTTGCATTTGGATAACCTCCAACTGACAACTTACAGTCATCCCAAGTCAAAAAAATCCCCCTAATCTTGCCTCTCGTCACTACATAATACTTTTGTTTCTTCATACTTACTCCTCTTTTAAATCTATAAATTTTTATTCCCATCTATGTCTCTTATCATATATCTTGTCTATATCCTTTTTCATACGATTTGCCATCCAATATGACACTATAACTATAATACTCACCACACATATTTTAAGTGGACTATGTATAAAGCCTTCTATATCACTACCAATATAACTAGCCATAAACATCATCAAAAACTTTCCAAACAACATGGGCACCACAAAGTCCTTTAAATTTATGTCGCAAAAGGCAGCAGCTATAGTCATCATGGAACTCGGTAATACTGGTATGGTATAAAAAAGAAATATCACCATAAACTGAGACTTCTGTATCTTATATATTATATTTTCTACCTTCTTTGTCTTTCTTTTTTGAAAAAAATCCAAATGGGCTAATTTCTTCACTAGCAAAAATACACTTATAACTCCTGCACATGTACCTAGCCATGAAACTAAAAAACCAGGAACCAATCCATTAATAGCTGCGTTTACTGCTGCTATTGCCATAATCGGCAAGGCAGGTATAAAGCTCTCTATATAGGCCGCTAAAAAACCAAAAAACATTGATAGGATAAAATAGTCGCCTGCCCAATAAAGAAATTGTTCAATATATTGCATATTATATCACCTTCTATTCCTTAATAGATAACCAAGAAATCTCTACACACATTGAAAAATGTCTACAAAAATATTCTGTCTCCTGGACTACCTAAATAAAAAAGCCCGTATAAGACTTATACGAGCTCTACTAGCATACTGCGTGAGACTTGACTGTATTTTCTAAAATAGACTCCAATATATAGTTTGTAACCGTGTTACACACATATGTAGAATACTTTAAGTCATTCTCTTCAAAGTTGCCATTAGACTTGTATTCTGAATACAATTTATCAAAAAATACATCAAAACTGTCTAGATATTGTTGCCTATCATTAATAATTTTATAGTCCTTAGCAACCTTAGTCAGGTTTCTTTCATATTGAATATGAATCCTCATACTGTGCTTAAATTCCCATCTTTCACTATGAGCCACACAGAAGAAGTCAGTCAAAAAATGACAAACCACACCAATCTCCTGGGAGAAACCTGCTCTTGTATAGTACTGGTCCAAATTATCAAGATTAAGACTAGATAAAAAATTTATCTTTTGCCTGACCATACCATAGGACTCATCTAAATAATGCTTTTTTAATTTATATTTAGATATAATATCCGGCTTTATATTTCCATATATGAAGTTTTTACTCTCTAAAAAAAATTGTTTATTTGAATCCGTATTCTCTAACAAGGACTTGGATATAATTATATGAGACTTCATCATCATCTTAATCACCTTCATTCTCTACATATATTATATACCTATTTTCTTAAGATATTATTAAAAATTATATATTATTTTTATTATATTTATATAATTTTTGTATAAAATTTGCCTTGCCAGCTCTTCCTTCTCTTTAATTCATCATCAATAGCATTTAATACTTCCCACTTCTTAAGGCTCCACATAGGTCCTACTAGGTCTTCCTTCTTGCCATCTCCTGTCAACCTATGAATAACCATCTCTTGCGGTAATATCTCCAACTGATCACACACGAGCTTTATATAATCATCTTTTAACAATAGTTCTAGACAACCCTTGTGCAACATATCAACCATGGCAGTCCCCTTTATCACATGAAGCAAGTGAATCTTGACCCCTTGAATATCCATATGAGAAATAGTCCTGATAGTCTCCATCATCATATCGTAGGTCTCTCCTGGAAGCCCATTTATTACATGGACTACAACATCTATATTTCTGGACCTCAGCCTATTGACACAGTCTATAAACACATCCAGGCCATGCCCCCTATTTATTATTTTAGAAGTCTGGTCATGGACAGTCTGCAGTCCCAATTCCACCCACAAGTTGGTCCTAGTGTTCAAATCAGTTAAATAATCTAATATATCATCATCTATACAGTCGGGCCTAGTTGAAATCGATAGACCTACAACCCCATCCTGATCCAGTATAGTTTCATATTTTTCTTTGAGTACATCTAGGGGAGCATAGGTATTTGTAAAGGCCTGAAAATACCCTATATACTTAGCCTTTGGCCACTTCTTCTCCATCATAGTCTTGATGTCTTCAAACTGCTTGATTAAATTATCCCTGGGATTGCCTGCAAAATCTCCTGAACCATCCTTGCTACAATAGGCACAACCGCCATAACTGATACTACCATCTATATTAGGACAGGTAAAACCCGCATTTATTGAAACCTTGAATACCTTTGTGCCAAACTTTTGTCTCAGATAATAGTTCCATGTATGGTATCTCTTATTTTCTATTTTATATTTAAATTCATTACTTACCATTATTAATTATTTCCTAACCTAATCCCTGCCGCTATAAAGTTGATGCCAAAAATTATAGCTATAAACGAAAGTATGCTAACCAAGAACTTTGTCAAAAATAAGGGAGATATTATCAATAATATACCTAGTATTAACTTGACAATATTCCAAGTTCCAAATGTATAACCAACATACTTTCTGCTAGACATATAATATTTCACTTCAATGTATATTACATAGGCTCCCAGTAATATGGACAGAACCATATTAACCTGCTTAGGAAAAGCAAATAAAAGTAGGGCTACAACAAAAAATGCTAGACACCTAATTCTCATCTTATTTACCTGACTTCTAGGAGCATACTTATTTAATTCATTTACTTCCTTAAAGGCCAACCAAGCACCGTATAAAAAGCACAGGGCAATACCCCAAGAAAATATATTAATACCTACAGACTTTCTAGAAATACAGTAAAAACCGATAGAAAGAAGAATTACTCCAAGTATAATCAACTTTTTGTAGTTTTTTCTATCATATATATCCATGAAATTAATATTAAACTTAATATCCATAATCCTAACCACCTATCTCATCATTATAGTCTATCACCATCTTGATAGCATCTGCCACACTAGGAGTAGAAAACTTTGCCTCCGCCTTTACTATGTCCAAAGCATTGTCCATAACGAAACTCATCTTGACATTTTTCAACATACTTATATCATTTGGTGAATCCCCAATTGTAACAATTTCATCTAAACTGATATTTTCCTTCTTACAAACCATTTTGATTGCCTCAAACTTAGAAACTCCAGATGGAACTATGTTTATAGTTGTCTCACTAGACAAATAGACCTCTAAATCACTAGATAGTTCCTTCCTATACTTGTCTACCAGCATATTTAGCTTGTCTTTATCAGGACTCAATATACCTATATTACCTATCTTGTCATCGAATGTATCTCTATCCATAAAGTTTCCATCAACCTCATATCCCTTTGTAAAATAATCCGCTGATGAACCGTCAGTCGCCATTATAACCTGGCCCTCATATTTAAAATATATAACATCTTCAACAGGATCTATATAGTCAAGCGACCTATATACTTCTATTATTTTCTTAACTTGGTCATCAGTCAAGTTTGCCTTATATATGCAAGTGCCGTCTGGATCATAAATGTATGAACCATTCTCACAAATCAGATAACCTCCTGTAGCCACTTCTTCTAATATATTTATACTATGTTTGAAAACCCTACCTGTAGCAATATTAAAATTGATTCCATGCAGCCTTGCCTCATCAATAGCTTTTACATCTTGTGGACTAATACCCCCTCTGTATAGGGTTCCATCCAAGTCACAAAATATACCTTTTATCATACAAGCCTCCTATTCCTCTACCAGTAGACATCTTACTTGATTCAATGCCGTTCTAGCAGCTCTTTCTCTAATTTTTCTCCTATCACCTGTAAATACCTTTTTGATAGAAGTCACCTTTCCATTATAATATAGCCCTATATAAACTAGACCTACAGGCTTTTCATCACTACCACCCTCTGGACCGGCAATGCCAGTAGTAGAAAGTCCAATATCAGCATTAGACGTACTAGCTATACCCATTGCCATCTCAACAGCTGTCTGGTGACTTACTGCTCCAAACTCTTCTAGAGTTTCTTCCTTTACACCAAGCCTTCTCATCTTAGCATTATTTGTATAGGTTACACAAGCCTCCATAAAGCAATCTGATATACCTGGGTTGCTGACCAAATAAGACGCTACTAGCCCACCTGTACATGACTCTGCTACCGCTATTGTCTTATTCTTTTCGTGAAGCAAACCAGCTACAACCTTCTCCATTTCAGACTGGCTCTCAGATATGGAATCATCCCCTATCAGGTAGATATACTTGCCTGACACAGCCTTAATTTCTTCTATCTTGGCATCTATTAGGTGCATACACTCTTGCTCATCCTTAGCTCTGGCAGTTACCCTAACTAGGACTTCACCTTCCTTGGCATACAGGGCAACAGTAGGATTTGTCTGAGAGTTTAATATATCCATCAATTTCATCTCAAGACCTGACTCACCTATACCAAAAAACCTAATGTATTTAGAACGAAATATATCTGAATTTTCATCCATCAATAATGGTAGTACTGAGTTTTTGAACATAGCCTTCATCTCCCTAGGAGGTCCGGGCATAACTATTATCCTCTTACCATCCTTCTTAAATACAGCACCTGGAGCAGTACCATTGGGATTAGGAATAATATCAGCATTCTTTGGGAACATGGCTTGTTTGATATTATTCTTTGGTATCCTATCCTTGCCACCATTATACCTAGCGCACATATCCTCAATTACGGTCCAAGATTCTTGATCTAACACCATATCCTGACCAAAATACTTTGCAGCAGCTTCCTTAGTTATATCATCTCCAGTTGGACCTAGGCCACCAGTAGTCAGAACTACATCTGCCCTTTCAAAGGCCATTTCAAAAGACCTGACCAACCTATCAATATTGTCCCCCAGAGTCATCTGCCTATAAACATTTATACCTATGGCTGCCAATTCCTTAGATATATACTGGGCGTTAGTATTCAAAATATCGCCCAAAAGTAACTCTGTTCCAACTGAAATTATCTCTACATTCATTGTATTTCCTCCTAGTTTCCAGTGAAATATCACCCACTACAAATAAATATGTATATGTTAATCATATCAAAAAACTTGAAATTAGACAAGTTTTATACTCTTACCCTTGCATGACTTGGCCCATACATATATAATATACTTTATAAGAAAATAGAACTATTTTGGAGGGAATATATGAAAGTAGCAGTAATATACGGCGGTATTTCATCAGAAAGAGAAGTATCCCTAAAATCAGGTAAGGCTATCCTCGATAACCTAGACAAGAACAAATATGAAGTTGTAGACTGTCGAATAGATGAAATGACAGACGCATTTAAAATTGACAGCAATGTGGATATAGCCCTAATAGGCCTACATGGCAAGTTCGGTGAAGATGGCTCAATCCAGTCAATACTAGAGGCAAAAGGAATTAAATACTGTGGTTGCAACCCACTAACTAGTGGTATCCTAATGGACAAAAACTATACAAAGACTATAGCTAGACAAAACGGTCTGCTAACAGCTGATTGGACTAGTGTCAAAAGTGTAGAAGAAATAGATTACGACCTAATAGACAAAATGGGCTACCCTGTATTTATAAAGCCAAATTCTGGAGGATCAAGTGTGGCAACATTCTTTATAAAGGATAAGAAGGATGTAGAAAATGCCGTTAGAGAGGGACTAAAGTACGATGAAATTGTCCTAATAGAAAAGTACGTCAAGGGTGTAGAATATACATCTTTTATTCTAAATGGCGAGGTCTTCCCTACCATTAGAATAACTTCTGACAATGAGTTCTTTGACTTTGAAGCCAAGTACTCTACTACAAATGGTGCCAGAGAAGAGGTTGTAGAACTAGAGGAAGATCTTGGCAAGAAGTTAAAGGAAGCTTCTAAAACTTGTTGGAGAATCTTTAATTGTAAGGGCTATGTCAGGGTTGACTATATCATTACGGAGGATAAGGATGTCTACCTGCTTGAATTAAATACTCTTCCAGGCATGACTGAGACTAGCTTGATACCTAAGAGTGCAAAGGCTAGGGGTATTGAATATGCAGGTCTACTTGATAAGTTGATTGAAAGTAGTTTATAGATAGATATGTAGATATGAGTGCGAATGAAAAAGGAGTGTATGTAATTTTGGTTGTATAATATTTAGCGTTGGTGAGAGAAAAAATTCGGTTCTATAATATATAGCGTTGATGGTAACAA
>NZ_JRNB01000067.1 GCF_000758885.1 Peptostreptococcus sp. MV1
TTTAGCGTTGGGAGAGAATTTTTTCTCTCACCAACGCTAAATATTATACAACCGTATGTTTATTTATTTTCTAATTTTAAAAGAGATTCAGCTACTCTGTTTATAGGTCCTGCTCCACAAGTCATAAAGATGTCATTAGGTCCCAACTTGTCCTTTATATAGTCAACTATATCGTCGAAGGTTGGAAGGTAGATGGCATCTACATGGTTTTGGTAGAGGCTCTGGACTAGGTCCCTGGAAGATATATCGCCGGGGTCCTTTTCTCTGGCTGCATATATATCAGTTACAATTACCTTGTCTGCTGAATAGAAGGCCTCTGAAAATTCCTTGAACAAGCTCTTGGTCCTAGAGTATGTATGAGGCTGGAAGGCAACCCATAGTTTCTTGTCCTTGAGATTTTTGGCAGCTGCTAGAGTAGCCTTAATTTCAGTTGGATGGTGGGCATAGTCATCTATGACTAGGGCCTCCCTGTAGTAACCCTTCTTTTCAAACCTCCTGCCAACTCCAAGGTATTCCTTTACAGCCTTTCTAATAGTGTCTATATCTATATCCGATACTATGGCAGCTAGGATAGCAGCTGTAGCATTGTATATATTGTGAAGTCCGTATACGGATAGGTGGAAGCTACCTAGGTTTACGCCCTTGTATTTTAGGTTGAATATGGCATAACCGTTCTCGTCATACCTGATGTCTGTAATGATGGCATCATTGTCAGGGTCCTGACCAAACCTAATTATATTTGCTCTGACATCATAGACTATGTCCTTGGTATTTTCATTGTCGCCATTTATTATAAAGTGACCATTTTTAGGTAGGAGCTTGCCAAACTTATTGAAGGAAGCCTTGATCTCATCTAGGCCTGAAAAATAGTCTAGGTGGTCTTCTTCTATATTCAATACAATTCCTATCAATGGGTTGAAGCTAAGAAAGCTATCTACATACTCGCAGGCCTCTGTAATAAAGTGTTTGGAGTTACCAATCCTTACATTTCCTCCTATTGTACTCAGGTTGCCACCAACTAGGACAGTTGGATCAGTCTGAGCATAGTCAAAAATAGTTGACAGGATACTAGTAGTTGATGTCTTGCCGTGAGTACCTGCAACAGCTATAGAGTTTTTGTATTCCCTCATTATCTGGCCCAAGAAGGCAGCTCTGTTGATTAAAAGTATGTTCTTGTCTTTTGCTTCTTGTAGTTCTTCATTGTCATCTGATATGGCAGCAGTGTAGACTACCATATTTATATCATCTGCTATATTCTCTTTTTTCTGGCCGATGTATATAGTTGCTCCTAGGCTCCTAAGGTGGTCTAGTAGGTAGGAGTCTTGGGCATCTGAGCCAGATACCCTATAGCCTTTATTTAGGCAAATTTCTGCTAGAGCACTCATATTTATGCCACCTATACCTATAAAATGTATATTCACTTACGTGTCACCTCTCCTTATTTAAAAAACTATAAAAATATTTATCTAAAGTATACAATATGAACGTTTTATATGTTATAATTAAGGAACGTTCACTATATATCGGTGTTTTTAATTACTTGAAAACACTATAGACAGTATAATGTATATTTCAAATAAAATAAAGTTTTTATTTTATTTAATAGCTACATTATACCATAAAGGGTATGTGTGTGCTAGTTTTGATATGTTTAAAACAAATAGTTCTATAAAGAAAGTTTATTATATAAAGTTTTATGTATGAATTATGAATCATACTTAAGAAAAATAAGAGTTAACTATATAAAAATGGAGGAATTATGAATAAATTTAAAAGAAATGAGCGTATAGGAGCAATCGTAAAGATACTATCAGACAATCCAAATAAGATTTTTACCTTGAGTTTTTTCACTAACCAGTTCAATGCGGCCAAGTCTACCATTAGTGAAGACCTTATAGTGGTTAAGAATGTGTTTGAAAAGCTACAGCTAGGAAGGGTCGTGACAATATCTGGAGCAGCTGGTGGTGTCAAGTATATACCAAAGACATCAAAGGAAGAGAATGAAGAGTTCCTATACCAGCTATGTGATAGGATAAAAGAAGAAGGTAGAATTTTGTCAGGTGGATTTTTGTACCTGATAGACCTGATATACGACCCAAGTGTTGTCTACAAGATAGGCGAGATATTTGCCTCTAATATAGACTACAGTGAGGCCGACTGCGTAGTTACTATGGAGACCAAGGGTATACCTATGGCCCTGATGACTGCCAAGGCTATGAACCTACCACTTGTAATAATCAGGAAAAATACCAAGGTGTCCGAGGGTCCTACAATCAGTATGACCTATGTAACTGGCTCGTCTTCTAAGATTGAGACAATGAGTCTTCCTAGCAAGGCCCTAAAGCCAGGCAGCAAGGTTATAATTATAGACGACTTTATGCGTGGGGGTGGTACTATCAAGGGTATGACTGAGTTGATGAAGGAATTTGACACTGAGGTAGTGGGAACTGGAGTATTTATTTCTACTATTCACCCAGAAAACAAGTTAGTTTCTAACTATATCTCTTTACTTGAGTTGGATACTAGGGGTGAAGAGGTCCTAGTATATCCTAATTTAAAGACCTTCAATTTTGAATACAGGGGTGAACAGGATCAAGACTAGTTTTAGCTTTATTTTATAGAAATATTAGAGGGCGTTTCAGATGCTTATACTTTGTGTAGGAGTCATCTGGAACGCTATTATGATGGGGAAAATTAAGCTTTAGTTTATATAGGGGGTATAAACTAGGGAAAGGTATATGGGAACTTCTGTGTATATACCTTGAATTTGCAGTAAAGAGGAGTGATATATATGAAATTTATTAAAAGATTGATCTTCTTGCTGGTAGTGGTATCGATAGCAGGTGGATCTTTCTATCTAATTCCTACCAGGTATCTAGATGTCAAGGCCAGCTACCAATATCCTAATATGCCAAATGGTTGTGAGGTGACTTCTCTAGAAATGCTGATGAGGTATGAGGGTTTTGACGTGTCTAATGAGAGTTTAGAGTCATACCTAGCCAAGTCTGGATACAGGGATGGCGACCCGGACAAGGCCTATATAGGCAGTCCCTATAGCAAGGATGGTTTTTATTGCTATGCAGGGCCATTGGCATCTTGTGCCAATTCCTACTTTAGGGATTTAGGAGTGTCAAGAAGTGCAAAAGATATAAGTGGGGCAAACCCATTTACTATTTTAAATTATGTAATATTTAATAAGAAGCCGGTGGCAGTATGGTATACCCTAGATGACAAGGAACCGACCTATAGTGACAGGTCATACAGGGATGCCAGTGGTCAAGATATCAAGCTCTATTCTAACCTTCACTGTGTGGTGGTAAATGGAATTGGCAAGGGCATGGTCAGTTTGATCGACCCAATCAAGGGCTATAGAAAGGTGAATTTTCTAGAATTTGCAAGGCTATATATGCAAATGGGAAATAGGGCTCTGGTATTGGAGTAGAGGATACATAGATTGATACTGTAATTTGGCTAATAAAATATATTATAATTCGGATGAAAAATGCCCAACATATGATATAATAATTGTTGACTAAAAAATGATGGAGGACGGAATATGAAAAAGGCAATAATATTAGCGGCTGGCAAGGGTACTAGGATGAAGTCTATTCACCCTAAGGTAATTCACCAGGTGTGTGGTAAGGCAATGGTAAACCATGTAATTGATGCGGCTAGGTCTGCTGGTGTAGGCGAGACTGTGGTTGTCTTGGGTCATGGTATAGATGAGGTAAGAAGTATAGTAGGTCAAGATGTGAAGATAGCCATTCAAGAGGACCAATTGGGAACAGGCCATGCGGTAATGATGGCAGATGAATATATTGGTGCAGAGGACACTATAATGGTCTTGTGTGGGGACACACCACTTATAGAGGCTGATACTTTGGAGAGGTTTTTTGCCTTCCATGATGATGGTGGATATGCAGTGTCTGTACTGACAACATCAGTTGCAGATCCTACAGGTTATGGCAGGATCATCAGGGATGACCAGGCTAGGTTGGTCAGGATAGTTGAGCAAAAGGACGCCAACGACCAGGAAAGGGCTGTAAAGGAAATCAATTCTGGTATATACTGCTTCAAGGGCAGCTACCTTAAGGAGGCCCTAGCCAAGGTTGACAATAATAATGCCCAGGGTGAGTACTATCTACCTGATACAATAGAGCTTATCAGAAATGCAGGTGGTCTAGCTGGTGCCTACCAGGGGGCTACTATAGAAGAATTGATGGGTGTAAACTCTAGGATCCAGTTATCAGAGGCTGAGGCCACTATGAGAAAGAGGATTAATGAGAGACATATGGTAAATGGTGTAACTATTATAGACCTAGCTTCTACATATATAGATGCAGATGTAGAAATAGGCAGTGATACTATTGTCCTACCTGGTTGTATGCTTACTAGAGGAGCAAAGATAGGATCAGCTTGTAATATTGGTCCACATACTAGCATAGAAAATTCTGTGATAGGTGACAATACAAGCGTCAAGAAGTCTGAAGTAATAGACGCTAGAGTAGGTGACAACACCAATGTAGGTCCATTTGCCTACCTAAGACCAAAGGCAGATATAGGTAACAACTGTAAGATAGGTGACTTTGTCGAGGTCAAAAATGCTAGCTTTGGTGACGGTTCAAAGGCTTCCCACCTTTCATATATAGGCGATGCAGAGGTCGGCAAGAATGTAAATGTAGGTTGCGGAGTTGTATTTGTAAACTACGACGGCAAGAACAAGTTCAGGTCTATAGTAAAGGACAAGGCCTTTGTAGGTTCAAATTCAAACCTAGTGGCTCCTGTTGTTGTTGAAGAAGATACCTTCATAGCTACTGGTTCTACTATTACTGACGATATACCAGAGGGTTGCCTAGCAATAGCTAGACAGAGGCAGGTATTAAAGCCAGGCTGGGTAGAGAAGAAGAGAAAAAGAGACGAGGAAATCTCTGCAAAGAAAGATAAATAAGATAGGTAAAAATAGATGAATAAACATAGATAATATGTTATAATGTAATATAGAGTGTAAAAATTAAGTTAAGTTTAAGTATTACTTTAGGAGGTTTGTATATTATGAGTTGTTACAATAGCCATAAGATGAAGCTTATTGCTGGTAACGCGTCTAAGGAGTTAGCTGCCAAGATAGCAGGTAACCTAGGAGTAGAACTAGTTGATTGTCAGGTCAATACATTTAGTGATGGTGAAATAGCTGTTACAATAAATGAAACTATTAGAGGTTGTGACGTTTTCGTTATCCAGTCTACAAATAGTCCTGTAAATAACAATTTGATGGAATTATTGATATTGATAGATGCATTAAAGAGGGCATCTGTAGGAACTGTTGCAGCAGTTATCCCATACTATGGATATGCTAGACAGGACAGAAAGGCTAAGGCAAGAGATCCAATCACTGCCAAGCTAGTAGCTAACCTAATCACAGCAGCAGGTGCTGATAGAGTTCTTACTATGGACCTACATGCAGGCCAGATTCAGGGTTACTTTGATATACCAGTTGACCACCTATTGGGTGGCAAGATATTGGCTGACTACTTTGCAAAGAAGCTATCAACTGATGATCTAGTGGTTGTATCACCAGACCTAGGTAGTGTTACAAGGTCTAGAAAGTTCGCCAACAATATCAGTAAGGAAGTGCCAATTGCAATAATTGACAAGAGAAGACCTAAGCCAAATGTAAGTGAGGTAATGAACATAATCGGTGAAGTAGAAGGAAAGAATGTAATCCTACTTGACGATATGATAGATACTGCAGGAACGATAGTTAATGCAGCCAATGCCCTTAAGAAGTTTGGTGCCAAGGATGTATATGCTTGTTGTACACATGCTGTATTATCTGGTCCAGCCATTGAAAGAATAGATAACTCAGATATTAAGGAATTGATAGTACTTGATACTATAGAACTTCCAGAAGAAAAGAAGATAGATAAGATAAAAGTCATGTCAGTAGCAGATGTATTTTCAGATGCTATCAACAGGATTTATACTTGTGATTCAGTAAGTAAGCTGTTCTAGTATCAGTTTATTTTTGAAATATAAAAATTCATATCAACAACAGAAAAACTCAAGTTCGCTTGGGTTTTTTTGTTGCAAATTTAATTTGCTTAGGGCGATTTTCCTCCTTGTGCACATAATACTATAGTGGATATCTTATGTATAAATAGATGATACTAGGAGGAGGTAGACCAATGCTTGATTATATAAAAAGCTTGAACCATATAGAATATTCAGACATACATATAAGAGAGGGCAAGGAACTAGCACTTAGGCTAGATGGAGATATTGTAAAGACCAATGTAATAGTATCTCGTGATGATATATTGAGATTTATGGATGGTGTAGGCAGGGCAGATATGGTGGACAAGATAGGGTCCAGTGGTGACTTGGATTTTTCTGTAGACTCGGATGGCTTGAGGTTTAGGGCCAACTTGTTTTTGCAGAGGTCAGGTATGGGCTTGGTGCTCAGGAGGATAAATAATCATATTAGGTCCATAGAGGAACTGGGGCTTCCTCATATTGTAACTGACTTTGCTAGATTGACCAGTGGTCTAGTCCTGATAACAGGTCCTACTGGATCAGGCAAGTCCACTAGCCTAGCAGCTATTATAGAATATATAAATGTAAATTTTGCCAAGCATATAGTCTGTATAGAGGACCCCATTGAATACTACTATGAGGACAAGAGGTCTATTATCAGCCAAAGAGAGTTGGGACTGGATTCAACTTCTTTTGAAAATGCCCTTAAATATTCTTTGAGACAGGACCCCGACGTTATAGTGATTGGTGAGCTAAGAGATCAGGAAACTGTAAGAATTGCCATGAGGGCGGCTGAGACAGGCCACCTATGTTTTTGCACCCTCCATACCTTGGGAGCAGGGGCAAGTGTGGAAAGGTTGATAGATATGTTTGATACAGGTGACCACACCAAGGTTAGGACCCAGTTGGCCATGGTGCTCAGGGGTGTATTGTCCCAACAACTGATACAAACAAGTAGAGGAAGAAGATTGGTAGTGGAGCTTCTCCTATCAGACAAGTCTGTTGCCAATATGCTCAGGGAAGGCAAGACAAATCAACTGACCAACTATATACTTACGAACAAGTCCAGGGGGATGGAGTCAATGGATGAAAACCTCCTGGCTCTCTATGATTCCAAGCTGATAGACCTAGACTGCCTATTAGACCATGCAATAGACCAAGATTACCTGATGAAAAAGAAGGGTAAGGTCAAGGAGGGCTATGGATTATGGAAGTAGTTGTATATTTTGCCCTTAGTTGTCTACTACTAGGTATCTTTACCATGACTCTCTTGGAAGCAAGGGGGCTTGAAATTTCTATAGGGGGACAAATTTTTATATTTGGACTCATATGTTTATCGGTTATTTATAATATTTACTGTGTAGCCATAGGAGATTTTTTCTACATTTGTCGGATGGTCTATATTCTGCCCTTCTTGATAGCTATATCCCTGGTTGATGCTAGCAGCCAGTGGGTATTTGATATAGATGTGATGGGCGGTCTTGTCCTTAGTGAATCTATATTGGTCTTGGAAATATTAGAAATTTTGCTTGATACTGGAAATACTATAGATAAAATTGGCCCGTTGATTTATAATAATGTAGTAGGCGTTTTGGTCTTGGTCGGCCTATCTTATGGTTTACACAGGTTTACCAAGGGGCTTGGCATGGGAGATGTCCTAGTATATGCCATGGTTGGAACCATGGGTGGCTTGCTAGATTCCTTAGCGGTATTTTTTTTATCGTTTATAAGTGCAGGCCTATATTGTGTGATAATATTGATAAATACGAGGAAAAAGGACGGTTTGATAGCATTCACTCCGTTTATTTCTATTGGTTTTATAGTGACATATGAAATAATGATATTTATTTAGGAAGGATTAAGAAAAAATGTATATAATAGTGGGGCTGGGTAATCCCGGAAAAAAGTATGAGCATACCAGGCACAATGCGGGTTTTGATGCAGTGGATATCTTGGCCGAGGAATACGGTATAAAGATAGACAAGATAAAGCACAAGGCCTTGATAGGAGAGGGCAGGATAGGTAGTGAAAAGGTGGTCTTGGTTAAGCCACAGACCTATATGAACCTGAGTGGTGAGTCTGTCCAGAGCGTATTTCAGTTTTATAAGCAAGACTTGGACCATCTAATTATCATATATGATGATATAGACCTAGATGTGGGCAAGTTAAGGATTAGAAAAAAGGGAAGCGCCGGTTCCCATAATGGTATGAAATCTATAATCAAGTGTTTGGGTTCACGGGATTTTCCTAGGGTTAGGATAGGTGTATCCAAACCAGAACCTAATAGGGACCTAGCAGACTTTGTTTTGTCCAGGGTTTCCAAGGACCAGGCTGATGATATGAGGTCAGGACTAGACAAGGCAGTTAAGACTGTGGAGGAAATTATTAGGACTGATATAGATATGGCAATGAACAAGTATAACGGTTAAAGTGTGGTGTTAATATAAATGGAAGATGTGCTAATATATCCTTTGAAAAATGACAAGGACTATAGCGGTATGCTGGCTGCTATAAATGAAAAAGGCAATATACATATAAGTGGCCTGTTACCAGTGACTAAGCCTAATATGGTGTATTCTATTTTCAAGGATACGTCTAGGCAGGTTATGTATATAGCCAATACTGAATATGAGGCAAAAAAAATATACGAAGAATTAGGCGTCTACCTAAACAAGAAGGTTGAATTCTTAACTACGAATGATATCCTATTTTATCACTTGGATGCTAGGGATAGGAAGGCAGATGCCAGAAACCTAAAGACTATACTAAGACTACTGAAAAAAGAAAAGATAGTCTTGGTTACATCAGTAGAGGCCATAGCTAGAAAGTATCTTCCAAAGAAGATAATCTTGGACAATATATTCAAGCTAAAGGTTGGTCAGACCATGGATATGCAGGAATTGGCTAGGAAGCTAGTCCATCTAGGCTACCAGAGGGTAGGCAAGGTGGAAGGTTTTGGCCAGTTTAGCATGAGGGGAGGAATAATAGACGTATTTACCCTTATGTATGACTTTCCTTTGAGGTTGGAGTTTTTTGATGATGAGATAGACTCTATCAGAGAGTTTGATATATATTCGCAGAAGTCAATCGACAAGTTCAAAACTGTGACTATTACCCCATCTAGGGACTTTATATATCCTGATGATGTGGATGCCGCTGTAGAAAAGATAAGGGCAGAGGTAAATGATATCACTGACTCGGATATCTTCAGAAATATTGAAAAGATAGGCTCTAGAGAGTACTTTGACGGAATTGAAAACTATATAGACTATATGTACGAAGGCCATGACAAGAGTCTTTTTGAGTATCTAGCAGATGATGCCCTGATATTTATAGATGATATATCCAGGTACAGGGAGAGGTTTAAAAATATACATGCAGAGTTCAAGGACAAGTATATGCTCAACCTTGAAAGGGGCTTGGCTATCAAGGGCCAGGGCAAGCTTTTGTATTCACTAAACGATTCTATTGACTGGATGGGTGATAGGAAATTAATTGTCAATTCCCTGCTTAATAAGGCGGTTAGTGATATGAATATCCAGCACGACTTTAGTATTGAGACTAGGGAAGTACCTAGCTACAGTGGTAGGATAGATATGTTTGTGGAAGATGTCAAAAGGTTGAGGCACGCAGGCTACAAGCTAGTCATAGCTGCAGCCACAAATGACAGGGCCAAGAAACTATCAAATATGCTTAATGACAATGGTATAGACAATATATACACTTCCAAGAGAGACCTGGAAATAAAGACATCCCAGGTGGTAGTTATGGCAGCCAATATAGGACAGGGATTCCAGTACCCTTCTATCAAGTTCCAGGTGACAACAGATAGGGAGATGTTGGGTGCTAGCAAGCAGGGCAAAAAATCCAAGTCCAAGAAAAAGAAGAAGGTCAATTCTTCTAAGATAGATTCCTTCCTAGATTTAAAGGTTGGAGACTATGTTGTTCACGAAAATAGTGGTGTAGGTAAGTACACCGGTATAGAACAAATTAGTGTAAATAATATAAAGAGGGACTATCTAAAGCTAGTCTATCAGGGTGGTGATAACCTCTATGTACCTATAGACCAGATGGATAAGGTCCAGAAATATATAGGAGGAGATGTAGAAAGGGTCAAGCTAAATAAATTGGGCAGTCAGGACTGGTCCAGGGCCAAGCGCAAGGTCAAGAAGGAAATAGAGGACATGACCAAGGAGTTGATCGAACTCTATGCCAAGCGTGAGGCAAGAAAGGGCTACAAGTTTGCCAAGGATACCCTATGGCAGGGAGAGTTTGAAGAAAAATTCCCATTCCAGGAGACTGATGACCAGCTCAAGGCTATCAAGGATACCAAGAAGGATATGGAATCATGTAAGGCCATGGATAGGCTAATATGCGGTGACGTTGGTTATGGTAAGACAGAGGTAGCTATTAGGGCAATTTTCAAGGCTGTCATGGAAGGCAAGCAGGTAGCTGTCTTGGTACCGACTACAATCCTTGCCCAACAGCACTACAATACCTTCGTTGAGAGATTTGAAGACTATCCTATCAGGGTAGAAGTCTTGTCTAGGTTTAGGACTGCCAAGCAACAAAAGGATATAATTAGCGCTGCCAAGAAGGGCTTGGTTGACGTCCTGATAGGTACCCACAGGATAGTGTCAAAGGATATAGATATGCCAAAATTAGGTCTGGTAGTTGTAGATGAGGAGCAGAGGTTTGGTGTAAAGCACAAGGAATCCTTAAAGAAAATCAAGGCTAATGTAGATGTCTTGACCCTATCAGCTACACCTATACCTAGGACCCTACATATGTCCTTGAGTGGTATAAGGGACATGTCTATTATAGAGGAGCCTCCACAGGAGAGGTACCCAGTAATGACCTATGTTACAGAGGCCAAGGATAGTATTATCCAGGACGAGATTCATAGGGAGTTGGCCAGGGATGGTCAGGTATTCTTTGTATATAACAGGGTCGAGGGCATAGACGAAATGGCTGCCAGGATTAGGAGATTGGTACCGGATGCCAAGGTGGGGGTCGCCCACGGTAGGATGTCATCCAATCAGTTGGAAAATACAATATTGTCCTTCCTGTCTAAGGAATTTAATGTTCTGGTCTGTACAACTATTATAGAAACGGGCATGGACATAGCCAATGCCAATACCATGATAATATACGATGCAGACAAGATGGGCTTGTCCCAGCTCTACCAGTTAAGAGGTAGGGTAGGTAGGTCTACTAGACAGGGCTATGCCTACTTGATGTATGAGAGGAACAAGGTTCTAAGTGAGGTTGCCGAGAAGAGGTTGAAGGCCATCAAGGAATTTACTGAGTTTGGATCCGGTTTCAAGGTTGCTATGCGAGACCTTGAAATAAGAGGGGCAGGAGATGTCTTGGGAGCCCAGCAGCATGGTCATATGGCAGTCATAGGTTATGAATTGTATGTCAAGATGCTCAACCAGGCCATAGCCAAGGTCAAGGGCCAAGAGGTCGAGGAAAATGTAGATGTGGAAATCGACCTGACAGTCAATGCCTTTATACCGTCCAGCTATATAGAAGACGAAATGATAAAGTTGGAAATGTACAAGAAGATTGCTACCATAGACAGCAAGGAAGACATGTATGAAATACAGGAAGAACTAGAAGATAGGTTCTCCGATATACCTAAGGAAACTCAAACCCTTCTGAACATAGCCTATGCCAAGGGACTCTGTAGGAGGTTGAAGATAGAAAGGGTAAAACAGACAGGCAATACTATAGACTTAGCTCCACTTACAAAGTACCAGACCAAGGAGGTTGGTAGCTCAAAAATAGTTGAAGAGTTATTGGTAATGTTAGAGGGCTTTTATCAAAATATAGAAAAAATAAAAAATTAGGAGGTTGTAATTTTGAAAAAAGTATTAGCAATTTTATTGGCTGCAGTAGTGGGAATATCTACAGTAGCGTGCTCAAGTGATGATGTAGGTTCTGTGGATGGAAAGGGAATATCAAAGAAAGAGTATACAGATCAGTTGAAGTTCACAAAGTTAATGTATGAGATGCAGTATGGTGAGAAAATTTGGGATCAGATGAAACTAAAGGACAAGAACTATCAAGAGACTGTTAAAAAGAATGTATTAGATTCCTTAATCAAGACTAATGTATACCTAAATTATGCAAAAAAGAATGATATCAAGCCAGACAAGAAGGTTTTGAGCCAGTACAAGGAACAGAACAAGAAGATATTTGAAAATGCCAAGTCTAAGGAAAGCTTCAAGAAGGCTGGTATAGATCAGGATTTCATGGAAAAGTATTCTGAACAGGCAGCTACAATGGCAGGTTTATCAAACTACTTACAGAAGAAGGCTGCTCCTTCAGAGGAAGAAATGAAGGCCAAGTTCAAGACTATGGGCGATAAGGTAGATGCATCTCATATATTAATCAAGACAGTTGATGACAGCAACAAGCCGCTTCCTGAAGCCAAGAAGGCAGAGGCCAAGAAGAAGGCGGAAGACCTATATAAGCAGTTGAAGGCAGGAGCAGATTTTGCAGAATTAGCCAAGAAGAACTCACAGGATCCAGGAAGTGCTGCAAATGGTGGTGCCCTAGGTGAATTTGGCAAGGGTCAGATGGTTCCTGAATTTGAAAAGGCTGCATTCGCACTTAAGGAAGGTGAGATATCTCAGGTAGTAGAAAGTCAGTTTGGTTACCATATTATCAAGTTGAACAAGAAGGTGAAGGCAGACTATGCTAAGAGTAAGGCTGAAATTAAATCAACTCTTACAAATGAAAAAGTTAAGAAGTTAGTTGAAGAAATAGTCAAGGGAACTAAGACAGAAAAGAACGAAGACAAGTTAAAAGACATTGCTTTTGGTGATGAAGCCAAGGCTGATGACAAAAAATCAGACGAAAAAAAGTCAGATGACAAGAAGGCTGCTGAAAAATCAGACGACAAAAAAGCAGACAAGTAAAAAATAAGAAGTGGCAATCTTTAAGATTATGCCACTTCTTTTTTAATAATAAAAATCTTTAATTAACAGTATTTCTCTATTAGGCTATCTATGTATTCTATTGCCTTGTCCTCTTCAAGTGTTATCATAGTAGGCACGTACATCTTACCAAATTCGTAGAAGATGTCACCAAAGTTCTTGCTTTCTATGATGCAGTAAGGGTTGTTGTCTGGAATACATTTAGGATCATTGTATTCTATCAAGAGTCCATAATTTTTGAAGGCTGTTAGAACAAAGTCCTTGTTATCGTATTCTCCTGTAACTATATAGAACTTGAAAGAATCCTTTTTATTAAGGTGTCTAGACTTTATCGATTCAAATATCGCCCTTATTTCTTCCGGTGTAAATGCTGGAAGAGAATTTAGGTGATCTGTCAGCATACCTGTCTTAGCAAATTCCTCCAAGCCACTCATTGTATAGACATCAAATTGCTTTTTCTTTTTAGAAGAATTAATTCTGTCTTCCAAATATTTTATTAGAGAACTTAGAGCAGTCTTGGAATCAACACCAGAGATATCAATGTCACTAATGCTTGATAGTAGTATTTCCATATCTTCTTTAGGTGTTCTATCTATTAGGCTCTTATAAACTTCCATAGGTATCCTATTATAGCAAGGGTTTGGCTTAAACAAGAAAACATCATATTTCTTTTCCAAGTCTGCTATTAGGTCTCCCAAGAAGTTTAGCTTTTTTCTATTATCCACTGCAAGTGTGTAGCCACTTGCTATAGATTCATAATTTCTATAGAAAAATTCTTTAAGGTTATCATCAGAGTTAAGTGCATAACAAGATGAAAGGTTTTCATCAAGTAGGGAAATTAAGAACTGCTTGTTGTTGAACTTTCCATCTTCATCTGTATATCTGTAGTCCAATATCATAAAATTGTTGAAAAAGCCCTTGTTGAAAGCTACAGAATCTTCTGAATAGAAAAGAGTGTAGTTGTTTACCTGTAGTAGAGGTATAATAGACTTCAACATATTTATATTGTCGGACTGGTTTATCTGTGACAGACTAACTAGGTGTTCTATCTTATAATTAGAAGAATTTGTAGATATATTTTCAATGAATTTTAATACTGATTCAACGGCATCTTCCTTGTAACAGTTAATAATCTTTATGTCGCACTCAAAGTTTTTGCTATCAGAAACTTTTTCGATCATTCCAAATACATCATCTATGTATCTTACATATTTTTCCTTGTCATAAAAAACAAGTTCAATATTATCCTGGAAGTCCTCAGATGTATTTTTACCGTATAAGAGTTGGAATATAGCATCTGTAGCATAGGATAGTTTTTCATTTGATGTAGACATGTTTCCGTAGTAGATTAATTCTCTCTTCTCTAATTGGCTGAGATTCAAGATGTCTGCTATTATGTCTAGCAATTCATCAGACGGTTTTTGAAGACCTTTCATTACCCTGTATATAGTAGATTTACTCATACCTGTTTTTGTAATAAAAGTTTCAATTTTCATTTTTTTCATTTTAAGTTTTTTCTTAATAAAAGAATCCAAATTTTCCATGTAATCACATCCATTTCTTTTATGTAAATAATTATAAAAATTCATTGAATATATTTATATACCTTTTATATATTCTGACATACGTAATAGGTATTCTAATATATATAACATATATCTCAATATATTCGCTACCTATAACTATATTCTATCACACTTTTATAAGATAAGACCATAAAAATCTTAGAAGTATCAAAAATACATGCTTATTTGGAGGTGCATTTTAGTGGAGCGAGTTGTACTTTTTGTCTATCATTATATTTTTGCATTTAAAAGGCTGAGATGAATTTAAAAAGTTTTTGCACAGTTAAAGAAAAATTAATATTCTGTGGTATAATATACTTTGAATTACTATGGACAGCATGTTTTATTTCAATAGAATTGAGTATATACTAGGGGGTGTAGCCTCTTTAATACACTTGGATTAAGAATACAGAATTATTTATATGGAGGAAATAATGGAAACAGAACAGAAGAAAAGTAATAAATTTATAAAGGGAACCCTGATACTAGGGGCAGCGGGAGTAATCATCAAGCTCCTAGGAGCTATATTTAGGATACCTCTGGGATCTTTGATAGGTTCTGAGGGTATGGGTTACTATCAGACGGCCTATCCGGTCTATGCCCTCTTCCTAACTTTGGCCACAGCAGGTTTTCCAACTGCTATTGCCAAGTTAGTATCTGAACAGGTGGCCTTGGGCAACCACAAGGGGGCAAATGAGATATTTAAGATAACCCATATAATGCTTTTTGCTACGGGACTTGTCATGTTTATGATCTTGTTTTTTGGAGCTGAATTTATAGTTGGTAGTGTTCAGCACAATCCGAATGCAGTTACAGCTATGAGGGCTATTGCACCGGCCTTGTTGATTGTACCATCTATGTCTGCCTATCGTGGTTACTACCAGGGTTACCAGCAGATGAGTAGGATTGCCCTATCACAGATATTTGAGCAGGTATTTAGGGTGTTTTTAGGATTGGGACTAGCCTATGTATTGATGAGACAGTTTGGTCCAAAGCTAGGTGCAGCCGGTGGTATATCGGGTGCTACAATAGGTGCCTTTGCATCATTCTTGTTCCTAGTCTTGATATATTTGAAGGATACAAAGAAGAGGAAGGAATTGGTTAATAATAGTGTAGGATATGTGAAGAAGCCTACCATGGAAATCATTGAGAATATCATAGTAGTGGTATTACCTATAAGTATAGGGGCCTGTATAATGCCTTTGGTAAATGTAGTGGATTCAGTTATAGTTATTATGAGACTCAAGGTAGCTGGTTATACACTTATGTCTGCCAATTCACTTTTTGGTCAGTTAACAGGTATGACAATGCCTATTATAGCCATGCCTATGGTCTTTACTACAGCTATAGGTATGAGTCTGGTACCAGCCATATCTGAATCATACGCCTTGAAGGACTTTGACCAGGCTAGACATAATGCCAAGTTGGCTATAAAGATTACGCTTTTGTTACTATTACCATGTGCCTTTGGTTTGGCAGCCTTGTCAACACCGATAATGTCACTACTCTTTCCTAAGCAGCCTGGTGCTACATTAGGAATGATTTTATTTACCCTATCTCCAGCCTGTATCTTCCTTGGTCTATTGTATACTTTCAATGGAATACTACAGGGAATGGGCAAGCCTATGGTTCCGGTTATGGCCCTATTATGTGGTATAATAGGTAAGATAGTTGTAAGTTATGTCCTGACTGCTATACCGGCAATAAATATTCTGGGATCAGCCTTTGGTACTCTTGTTTCTTATGTGATAGCTGCGGCTATAGAGTACATATATATAAAGAGGTCATTGAAACTTCAGTTCAACCAGATGGAATACTTTATAAAGCCGTTAATAGTAGTTATGTTGATGTTTGTAGCAGCTAGATTCTCTTATATTGGCTTGACTGCATTTATAAATCCGAAGATTTCTACCCTAGTAGCAATAGCTATCGGTGGTTTAGTTTATATATTTGGTATTTTGGGTCTTGGCGGTATCACCCAGGAAGAAATATTAGCCATGCCAAAGGGAAACAAGCTCTTGGCAAAGCTTAAAAAATATAGGTTGATAAGGGGTTAGTTTGATGACTATTAGTATAGTGGGTCTGGGTGCTGGCGATATATCTCAGATTAGTCATGGGGCCATCAGCCTCTTGAAATCTGGCAAGCCAGTCTACCTAAGAACAGAAAAACATCCAATAGTAGATCTTTTGGACATAGAATATAGGTCTTTTGACGACTATTATGATAGTAGGGATGATTTTGAGCAAGTATATGAATCTATAGCCAGGGAGATTATAGACCTGGCTAGGATGAATGATATAGTCTATGCTGTGCCTGGTCATCCTAGGGTGGCTGAGTCAACAGTAGGTCTGATCGAAAAATATGCCCTTGAAGAGGGGATAGATATAGAAGTTATTCCTTCTATGAGCTTTATCGATGCCATGTACAATTACCTGGGATTTGATCCGGCAGAGGGTTTTAGGCTCTTGGATGCCTTTACTATAGACAAGTGTGATTTGGATGAACGGGCCAATGTGATAGTGACACAGGTATATGATAGGTATATAGCATCTAATGTGAAATTAACTTTGATGGACTACTACAAGGATGAACAAGAGCTATGGCTAGTAAGTGGAGCAGGTGTGAAGGGTCTTGAAAGAAAGAAGAAGTTGGCCCTGCATGAGCTGGATAGTCAGTTAAATGAATTTGATCACCTGACTAGCCTGTATATACCTAGGTCTGATGGAAGTCCAGGCCAGGGGAAAAAATACAGGTCAATAGGAGACTTAATAAAGGAATTGGAAGGTCATACCTATATAGAAAGTTTAAATATGTTAGATAAAAAACAATCGATATCTTCTCTTGGGTCAGATAGGGAGACAAGAGATCCATATGAACATATATTAGATAAGATGATTGAAATTTGTAAAAAAGCCAGAATTGATTTGGACTTGGATTTTGATTTTATGTTGGAAGACTTGTCTGAACTGGTTTATTCACTTGCAATTCTGTCTAGCCAGGGAAGCAAGGATGGTTATTTTGACTTAGATGAGATAAGCGATATGGTCTATAGTAAAACATTGATTTAATCCAATCTTGACAGATGCTTGGAAATTGCAAAAAAAAGATAAAAAATAAAATAAATATGAATAATTTGGATAAAAACATTGAAAAATGAACAAAACTTATGTATAATATTGTTGTCAACTAGAAAGTGAGTTACATTTTTTATTGTGAAATTATAAATACAGGAGGTAGTTATTGTGAATAAGGCAGAATTAGTTGCAAAAATGTCAGAAAAGAGTAATTTAACAAAGAAGGAAAGTGAACTTGCATTAAATGCATTCATGAAAGTTGTTGAAGAAACTTTAATAGCTGGAGATAAGGTTCAGTTGGTAGGATTTGGAACTTTTGAAACTAGAGAAAGAGCAGCTAGATCAGGAAGAAACCCAAGAAAGCCAGAAGAAGTAATTGAAATACCAGCTTCAAAGGCACCAGTATTCAAGGCTGGTAAGGGTCTTAAGGAATTAGTAAACAATAAGTAATAAAATCGAACTAAATAAATAAAGTTTACTATAAAATAGTATTGACACTAGAAATTGTCGGTACTATTTTTTTCTTGTGTGGTATAATAGATAATAGTGGATAAAACTAAGTCATAATAGATGTTATAATAAGTATTGTAAGAAAAGGAAATGATCATGAGATTGGATAAGTACCTTAAGGTATCAAGGATAATTAAAAGAAGGACAGTAGCCAAGGAAGCTTGTGAAAAGGGTTTAGTAGAAATAAATGGCAAGTTAGCCAAGTCGTCTTCCGAAGTAAAGGTTGGCGATATCTTAAAGATTAGATTTGGCGAAAGAATGGTAGAATACAGGATAACCAATATAAAAGAGCACGTCTTAAAGGATGAAGCTAAGGAATTGTATGAGTTAGTATAGATTATCAAAAATTATTATAAGTGGGAGGGTATTTTTATGAATAAGGTAGTAAAAAAGGCAGTAATACCGGCTGCTGGATTGGGAACTAGGTTTTTGCCTGCAACTAAGGCTCAGCCAAAGGAAATGTTACCAATAGTGGACAAGCCAACTCTTCAGTATATTATTGAAGAAGCTGTGGCATCTGGAGTTGAGGAGATATTGATAATAACAGGTAGGAATAAGAAGTCTATAGAAGACCATTTTGATAAGTCAGTAGAGTTGGAATTAGAATTGGAAAATAAGGGCAAGACAGAGCTCCTAGACATAGTTAGGAGTATATCAAATATGGTGAATATTCATTATATTAGGCAGAAGGAGCCTAAGGGGCTAGGGGATGCTATATACTGTGCTAGGTATTTTATAGGTGATGAGCCATTTGCGGTTATGCTAGGAGATGATATGGTTGACAATGGTCAGGGCACTCCTTGCTTGAAGCAGTTGATGGATGCCTATGAAGAACATAATGCGACTATATTGGGTGTACAGGAAGTTGCAAATGAAAATACCGACAAGTACGGTATAATTGATGGACAGAAGGTTTCAAAAAATACTTACAAGGTCAATGCCCTAGTTGAAAAGCCTGATCCTGACCAAGCACCATCAAATGTGGCTATTTTGGGTAGGTATATAATTACACCTCAGATATTCGATATATTAGGTCAGATACCACCAGGTAAAAATGGTGAGATCCAGCTAACAGACGCCTTGGAAATATTGAAGGACAAGGAAGATGTGTATGCCTATATTTTTGAGGGTAGGAGATATGATTTAGGAGATAAGCTGGGATTTTTACAGGCTACAGTAGATGAAGCCTTGAAGAAACCTCAGTTGAGAGATGATTTTTTAGCATATCTAAACCAGGTTTGTGAGAGGGAAAATGGTGAAAGGTAGTTATTGTGATGGCTAAGAATAAGAAAGTTTTGTATAAGCTAGTATCTATTTTGATAGCGTTGATGTTTGCAGTTTCCAGTGTGGCTTTTGCCATTAGCGTATTGATGGGTAACTAGGGGAAAGGATGTTTTTATGACGGACATAGAAATCGAAAAATTAAAAAGTGAGAGTCTAATAGAGTTAAGAGTTATAGCAAGAAATCTGGGTGTAAAATCTGTCACTACATATAATAAGTCCGGCTTGATAGAAAAAATTAAGGAATTTGCAGAGTTGGAAAATTCATCTAATAAGATGGGACTTAGCTACAATAATGGTGATAGGCAGGAAAAGTCAAATGAAGACTTTGGAAGACGCAACAATAATTCAATGGCTGAAAAGTCTGGCTCATATAGGAATCAAAACGATGGCAATAGTGGGCAACAAAAGAGGATTCTTTATATGACACCTCCGGAAATGAATGACGATAACAAGGCTGAAGGTGTACTTGAAATATTACCAGATGGATTTGGATTTTTGAGGGGAAGCAATTATTTGTCAACGGAAAATGACACTTATGTATCCCCCAACCAGATAAGAAAATTTGGACTAAAGACAGGTGACTTTATAACAGGTGTAGCCAAGCCGGAAAACCCTAATGAAAGATTTAGGGGAATGATGTATATATACAAGGTGAATGGAGATGATATATCATCTGGAAGATCTAGGACTCCATTTGAACAACTAGTGCCAATTTATGCCAATGAAAAGCTTGTGTTGGAAACTGAAAGGTATGAGATTGCAACTAGGATAATAGACCTTTTTGCTCCAATAGGTAAGGGGCAGAGAGGCTTGATAGTTGCTCCACCTAAGGTAGGTAAGACAGTATTGCTAAAGAATATTGCTAATAGTATTACACAAAACTATCCAGATGTAACACTAATAGTCCTATTAATAGATGAAAGACCGGAAGAAGTGACAGACATGATGGAATCAATAGACGGTGAGGTTATATATTCAACTTTTGACCAGGCGTCTTCCCACCACGTTAAGGTTGCTGAAATGGTACTGAATAGGGCTCAGAGGTTGGTGGAACATGGAAGGGATGTAGTAATATTGCTAGATAGTATAACAAGGTTAGCGAGGGCCTACAACCTTACTATAAACCCTACAGGTAGGACTCTTACAGGAGGGCTAGACCCTGGAGCTTTATATGGACCTAAGAAATTTTTTGGTGCGGCAAGAAATATAAGAAATGGTGGTTCATTGACTATATTAGGTACAGCCTTAATAGATACAGGATCTAGGATGGATGATGTAATCTTTGAGGAATTCAAGGGTACTGGTAATATGGAGCTTCACCTGGATAGGAATTTAGCCGAAAAGAGGATATTCCCCGCTATAGATGTGTACAAGTCGGGTACTAGAAGAGAAGACCTTCTACTTAATGGAGAAGAAATGGAAGTCTTATACAAGTTGAGAAGGTCATTTACTAATGGAAGTAACCAGATTATATCAGATAATGTAATTGAAGAAATGAAGAAAACAAAGGACAATAAAGAATTTATAGACAAGATTAAAAAAATTAATTTTAAATAGTATCTATAAAGTTGTTGAACAAAGTCGCTTATTATGCTATAATAAGGAAGTTGAATTTTATTAGAATCGGAAGGTTCGTGATTATAGGGAAAGGAGTGAATTACATGCAGAAGGATATACAGCCAAACTACAAGGAAGTTGAAGTACGTTGTGCTTGTGGAAATACATTTATGGCAGGATCAACTCAGGACGAGATAAGAGTAGAAATATGCTCAGAATGTCATCCATTCTATACAGGTAAGCAGAAGAATATCGAAAAGGGTGGAAGAATCGATAAGTTCAAGAAGAGATTCAATATGGAGTAATATTACACCTAGATTAATATTTAGATTCGAATTTATGTATTAAGGGACTATTGCAGGATTTTGCAATAGTCTTTTTTGTATTTCAAATGATATGAATTTGGCCAGATTAGGATCCTAATTACCACAAGCTAGACTATCTATGATATAATTCTAATGACAGAAAGAGAGAGTGAACTTAGCTATGCTAATTAAGGATATAATAGAAAAATACAGTAATATTCTGTCAGGAACTAGCAGCAGTCCAAGGTTGGATGTAGAAATCCTTCTATGCTATGTCCTGGCTTGTGACAGGGTCAAGTTAATGATAGACTATGGACAGGAATTGGGAGCTCAACAATTTTCAAAATTTGATGACTTGGTAAGCAAGAGGATGGACCATATGCCCATAGCCTATATAATAAATAGAAAAGAGTTTATGGGCTTAGATTTTTATGTAGATGAGAGGGTCTTGATACCTAGGCCAGACACAGAGTTGATAGTAGAGGACTTGGTTGAAAGTCTGGCAAATTATAGAGGTTCAACAAACGTACTAGATATGTGTACCGGATCGGGAGCTATTATACTAAGTGGTGCTAGCTTGTGGAAGGAGTCTGAGGACCTAGCCAGTGGACAAGTCAACAGGGACATAAATTTTATAGGTGTTGATATATCCAAGGAGGCCCTTGAGGTAGCCAGAAAGAACAGGTATATGCTTGGCCTTGAAGGTGTAAAGCTGATAGAATCGGACCTATTTTCCCAGCTTGAAGACTATAAGGGAGGACTCGATATAATAGTATCAAATCCGCCTTATATAGAAAATGCAGTCATGGATGGTTTGCAAAGAGATGTAAAGGACTATGAGCCGAGACTAGCCCTAGTTGGTGGAGATGATGGTATGGACTTTTATAATAGGATTATAGAAGATGCCTATGATTTTCTAAGGCCAGGTGGTAAGTTGACATTTGAGTCAGGCCACGACCAGGCCCAAAAAATATTAAAAAAGATGGAGCAAGTAGGTTATATAAATGCCTACACCAAAAGAGATATACAGGGATTCGAAAGACTGGTTGCAGCCTATAAATATTGACATTTGTTATCTAGGTGTGTTAAAATATAAAATTGATTATGTGAAAAACGAGAACTAATATATATTTAGATAAAATACAGGAAGGTGAAAATCAAATGCTAAATAAGCTAAGGGTTTTAGAAGATAAGTACAAGGAGCTGAGTAAAAAAGTGGCAGATCCTGATATAATCAGCGATCAGCCTACTTGGCAAAAGTTGATGAAGGAAACTTCTGAAATAGAACCAATCGTAATGAAGTACAGAGAGTACAGTAAGGCGAGCGAGAGTATCGCAGAGTCAAAGCAGATACTAGAAGAAGAAAGTGACGAGGACCTAAGAGAGTTGGCCAAGATGGAGCTGTCTGAATCAGAGGCCCTATTAGAAGAATATGAAAATGAGTTAAAGATACTATTGGTACCTAAGGACCCTAACGATGAAAAGAATGTTATCGTAGAAGTTAGAGGAGGAGCCGGTGGTGATGAAGCAGCCCTATTTGCTGGAGACCTATTTAGGATGTATTCTAGGTATGCAGAAAGAAGGGGTTGGAAGACATCCCTTATGAGTTCCAATGAAACAGGAGTAGGTGGCTATAAGGAAGTATCCTTTATGATAAAGGGTAAGGGGGCTTATTCTAGACTAAAGTATGAATCAGGAGTTCATAGGGTTCAGAGAATACCAACTACAGAATCTGGTGGTAGAATTCATACATCTACAGCCACAGTAGCAGTGTTACCAGAGGTAGAGGATGTAGAAGTAGATATAAATCCAGAAGATGTAAGGGTTGACGTATTTAGGGCATCAGGTAATGGTGGTCAGTGTGTCAACACAACAGACTCAGCAGTTAGACTGACTCATATACCTACAGGAGAGGTAGTTTCTTGTCAGGATGAAAAGTCTCAGCTAAAGAACAAGGAAAAGGCCATGAAGGTCTTGAAGGCTAGATTGTACGACAAGGCCCTAGCAGAACAGCAAAAGGGTATAGCCGCAGAGAGAAAGAGCCAGGTTGGTACTGGAGATAGATCAGAAAGAATCAGAACATACAACTTCCCACAAGGAAGGGTTAGTGACCATAGAATTAATTTAACCCTATATAAGTTGGATTCATTTATAGATGGGGATTTAGATGAAATGATAGATGCATTGATTACAGTTGACCAGACTGAAAAGATGTCATCAATATAATCTAGGTATTTGTTAAAAGACTTTGGTTTTACTAAAGTCTTTTTTAGAAAGGAATTACACTTTTTACCTAGCTAACAAGACTCGTAAAGAAGGTTGATACTATGAAAACACTGATAAAAGAGATAGATATAAATGAGCCTGATAAGGGCTTGATAGATGTATTTGCAGCTATGCTGGCTGATGGCAAGACTGTCATATTCCCGACGGAAACGGTCTATGGTCTAGGAGCAAACGCCTTAGATGAAGATGCCGCTGCCAAGATATACCAGGCCAAGGGCAGACCAAGTGATAATCCACTTTTGGTTCATGTTGCGGATAAAAAGGATGTATACGACTTGGTAGAGAATATAGATGGAAGGGCAAAATTATTGATGGAAAAATTTTGGCCAGGCCCCCTAACCATAGTCTTCAAAAAGAAGGACATTATACCGGATAGGACTAGTGGAGGGCTAGATACTGTTGCAATTAGAATGCCATCTGACCCGGTGGCTAGACAACTTATCAGGCGGGCAGGGGTACCTATAGCAGCTCCTTCTGCAAATATATCAGGCAGGCCATCTCCAACCAAGCCGGATCATATAATCAGGGATATGGATGGTAGGGTAGATGGAATACTGGTAGGAGGACCATGCAATTATGGTGTAGAGTCTACAATTGTTGACTTATCATCAGGTATAGCCATGGTACTGAGGCCGGGTAGTGTGACCCTGGAAATGCTCAAAGAGGTATTGGGTCAGGTAGAACTAGACCCATCATTAAAAAATAAGGATGACAATATAAAGGCCAAGGCTCCGGGTATGAAGTACAAGCATTATTCTCCACAGGCCCAGGTATACATAGTGAAAGCAAATGACCTAGATGACTTTGCACAAAAGGTGGACGCCCTGTGCCTAGAGAATGAAAAGAAAAAATTGAGAACAGGGGTCATGACTAGGAGTTCAGACGGTCATACTTATCGGGCCATACGATTTGACCTAGGTGAATCTGATGCTGACCTGGCAAAGAACCTATTTGATGTATTGATTGGCTTGGATAGGGAGTCTGTAGACATAGCCTATGTACCTTATTTTGAGGAGAAGGGCCTGGGTGTAGCTATAATGAATAGGCTGAAAAAGGCTGCTGCCTATAGGATTATATAGTAGAGTGTAAATGAGCTACATTATTGTGTAGTTAAAATAAAATTTTGGAGGAATGAATATGAAAATAGCATTAGCATGTGATCATGGTGGACTGAACCTAAAGTCGGCTATCAAGAAGCATCTTGAAAAGTTGGGCCATGAAGTAGTGGACTTTGGAACTAATACAAGTGATTCAGTCGATTATCCGGATTTTTCTGAAAAGGCAGCAAACAGTGTGGCCGAGGGTCAAACTGAATGTGGTATCCTAGTATGTGGTACTGGTATAGGTATAGGTATAGCGGCCAACAAGGTTAAGGGAATTAGGTGCGCAACTGTAGGGGATACATTCTCTGCTAGGATGACTAAGGCCCATAACAATGCTAATATGATAGCCTTGGGTGAAAGAGTCACAGGTATAGGTCTTGGTTTGGATATAGTAGATGCCTATCTGAATTCATCGTTTGAAGGTGGAAGACACCAAAACAGGGTAGACAAGATTACAGCAATAGAAAATAAAAATTTATAAAAGGTATTTTAGGAGGAAAAAATGAAAAGAGTAGTAATTACAGACCATCCATTAATTCAGCACAAGTTTACATTGATGAGAAAGAAAACAACAGGTTCAAAGGATTTTAGAGAATTATTGACTGAAATAACAATGTTGATGGGCTATGAGGTTACAAAGGACCTACAGCTTAGGGATGTAGAGATAGAAACACCTATTCAGAAGACTATGGCCAAGGAATTGGATGGTAAGAAGCTAGCAATAGTTCCAATTCTTAGAGCTGGTATAGGAATGGTTGATGGATTTATCAGCTTGATTCCAGCTGCCAAGGTTGGACATATAGGTCTATACAGGGATCCAGAAACTTGTGAACCGGTAGAGTACTACTGCAAGTTGCCACAGGATATAGGTGAAAGAGAAGTATTTTTGGTAGACCCAATGTTGGCTACAGGTGGATCAGCTACAGCTGCTATTGAACTATTAAGGGCTAGAGGGGCAAAGAACATCAGAATGATAAACTTGGTCGCAGCTCCAGAAGGTATAGAAGCAGTTCATGAAAAGTATCCAGAAGTAGACATATACGTAGCTTCTGTTGATGAAAAATTAAATGAGCATAAATATATAGTACCAGGTCTAGGTGACGCTGGAGATAGACTATTCGGAACTAAGTAGTTTTAATAAGTGTGGAGGTTGCATAGACTTTTTGTTTGTGTAGCCTTCAAGCTTTTTGTAAGATACTTGGTCATGATAGTATTTGATTTTGTTCGTGAAATTAATGTAAAATAAATATTAATTATTTTTAAAATTTGCATAAGTGGGGTATATTTAAGGGTAATTAAAAGTTAAATGTGATATAATGAGTAGTCAATTGAATTTATGGAGGAAATATGGGTAAAAATAGTGTATGGTTTGAAGCTATGAAGTCTTTTTCATTACTTACACAATTGGGAATAATGGTTGTTGTATGTATATTTGGATGTGGGTTTATAGGGATAACTATTGATAAGAAGTTTGGTACTTCGCCAATTTTTTCGATAATATTCATAGTGCTAGGCATAGCAAGTGCCTTTGTTAGCCTATACAAGACCCTAAAAGTATTCACTAAAAAAGATGAAAAATACAAATAGGGACCTCTTGGAGGATGGATAGAGTAATAGTGTATAGGTTTATATGTTGATGGGTTAGGAAGTGATGCATTGGATAAACAATTGATAGAAAATTTGAAGAAAATATACATGGGTATAGGGGTCTATGACTTGGTGGGACTAGTAGTAATAGTCTTGATTGGTAAGGCTTCAGTTTCTACCATGGCAGGCCTGATAGCAGGTAGTATAGTCGCCATGTTGGGCTTACTTTCTATAGCTAAAAATTTAGATGGTCTAGGGGATAGGGACAAGACAAGAGCTACCCTGTCATCATTGGGAAGCTATGTTTTTAGAATTTTTATCTACGGGGCTATCCTAGTTTTTGCAGCAATTACAAAACATATAAACGTATATACTGTTGCATTTGGCTTGATTAGTACGAATATAGTAATAAAAGCCCAAAACCTCCTTGGAGGCAAAAATTTAATAAAGAAAATGAGAAAGGAGGATTAGGCTTATGTATCAAGCAAAATATGTTCTCTATTTTGGCAACTTCAAGCTAAGTGAGACCATAGTAACCCAGTGGTTGATAATGGCCTTCTTGATAATTGTAGCCCTACTACTTACCAGGAATATCAAGAAAGTTCCAATCAGCAAGAAACAGGTATTTTTGGAATGGGCGATTGGTGGACTTAGAAACTTAGTTACGGAGACTACGGGAACAGCTTTTATAAAGCGTGCACCTTGGATGATATCATATATTGGAACGATATTCTTGTTCTTTGTATGTTCAGACCTGATAGTAATGTTAGGCTTTAGGTCACCGACCACAGACTTGGATACAACTGTAGCTTGGGCATTGATTACATTCTTTATGATCTATGTAATGGGTGTAAAGTTCAAGGGTATAGCCTATTTCAAGGAACTATTAGAACCAACACCTTTGATGGCACCACTTAATATAATTGGTGAATTTGCAAGGCCAATATCATTGAGTTTCCGTCCCTTTGGTAATATATTGGGCGGTTCTATAATAATGTCCTTGTTCTACAAGATGTTGGAGTATTTTTCAAGTATGATACCTTCATTGAATATTCCGATTGGGGAATTTTTGATACCAGTTCCACTACACCTGTATTTTGACCTATTTGCAGGTTCACTACAGGCTTTCATATTTATAATGCTGACAATGGTATTTGTAAGTGGAGCTACACAGGAATAAGAATTAAAAGAAAAAATATAAAAATGGAAATTAGAAAATTTAGGAGGAAAAGAATATGTTAGAAGGAATGAGTTTAGGAATAGCAATAGCAGGTTCAGCTATAGGTGCTGGTATAGCAGCAGCAACAGGTATAGGTACAGGTGCAGGTCAGGGATTTGCAGCAGGTAAGGCGGCAGAGGCAGTAGCCAACCAGCCAGAAGCAAAGAGTGATATAATATCAACTATGCTATTAGGTCAGGCGGTTGCAGAGTCTTCAGCTATATACGGTCTAGTAATAGCAATTATACTAATATTTGTTAACCCTTGGATACATATGTAATCGAAAAAACAGCTAAAGATGGGAGGCAACAAATATGGAATTTAAGCCATTGGTAGGCTTGACATATGAGCTATTCTTTACCTTGGCCAATGTGCTAATATTGTTCTTGATATTGAGAAAGATACTTTTCAAAAAGGTAATTGATGTGATGGATGCCAGAGAGGCTGACATAAAGAATAATATAGAAGCAGGCCAAAAGGCAAAGGAAGAAGGCATGAAATTTAAGTCAGAGTATGAGACCAAGGTCCAGGATGCTCGTGATGAGGGTCAGATGATAGTTGATATTGCAAGAAAGAGGGCAGAAGAAAAGTCTGACACTATAATTTTAGAAGCCAAGAAGGAAGCTGAATATATCAAGCAAAAGGCAAACAATGAAATTGCAAAGGAAAAGGAACAGGCATTTAATAATATCAAGTCTGAGATTTCTGAGATAGCTGTTTTGGCAGCCTCAAAGGTCATCGAAAAGGACATAGACAAGGCCAAGCATGAAGATTTGATAGATAACTTTATTAAAGAAGTAGGAGAAGCTAAGAATGATTAGTCAGGTTGCAAGTAGATATGCAGAGGCTTTATTTCAATTAGCAGAAGAAGAAAATCAGCTTTCTCAAATATATTCTGAGATAGAGGATTTAAACAAGCTTATTTTAGAAAATACAAACCTATATGACGTATTGAGGTCCCCTTTTATAGGCAAGGACGAAAAGTTGTCGATAGCAGACCAGCTGTTTACGGACAAGCTGTCAAAAAACGCTAGAAACTTTTTGATGGTTCTGATTGAAAATTCAAGGACTACAGAGCTAGACTCGATTGTGAAGTCATATAAGCAGATGTTGGATATAAAGAATAATGTCGCAGAAGGAAAGGTAATAACTGCTATAGCACTCAGTCCAGACAAGTTGGCTGAACTAGAGGGCAAGCTTTCTGCTAAATACAATAAGACGATAAAATTAACAAATGAGATAGACGAGAGGATCCTAGGTGGTGCCCTTGTGAAAATAGGTAACGAAGAGATAGATGGCAGCTTGAAGTCTAGATTGGAAGGCATCAAGGATACACTTTCTCAGGTAATATCATAAGAAATGGTGGTGAACCAATGAATTTAAATCCAGAGGAAATAAGTTCCATAATTAAAAGTCAGATTAAGAATTATGACAATAAGATAAAACTTACCGACACTGGTAGCGTATTAAACGTTGGTGACGGTATAGCAAGTGTATATGGTCTTGAAAATGCTATGTCAGGTGAGCTACTTGAATTCCCAAATAAGGTATACGGTATGGCCCTTAACCTTGAAGAAGAGGTAGTAGGTGCTGTTGTGCTTGGTGATGATTCAGGTATCAAGGAAGGCGATGTGGTAAAGAGGACTGGTAGGATAGTTGAAGTACCAGTTGGAGAGGCCATGATAGGTAGAGTAGTAAATGCCCTAGGTCAACCAATAGACGGCAAGGGTGATATACTAACTAACAAGACTAGACCAGTTGAATATCCAGCTCCTGGAATTATGAGCAGGAAGTCAGTATTCGAACCGCTACAGACAGGTATCAAGTCAATTGACTCTATGATACCAATTGGTAGGGGCCAGAGAGAGCTAGTAATAGGTGATAGACAGACTGGTAAGACTTCTATTCTTACAGATACTATCATCAATCAGAAGGGCAAGGATGTAATATGTATATATGTAGCCATAGGACAAAAGAGGTCGACTGTAGCCCAGTTGGTTTCAACTTTTGAAGAATTTGGTGCTATGGACTACACAATAGTAGTGTCAGCTACAGCTTCAGAATCTGCTCCACTACAGTACCTAGCTCCATATGCAGGTGCTGCTATAGGTGAAGAATTTATGTACAATGGCAAGCATGTCCTAATAGTATACGACGACCTTTCTAAGCAGGCAGTTGCCTACAGAGAAATGTCCCTACTACTTAGGAGACCACCAGGACGTGAAGCTTATCCAGGTGACGTATTCTACCTACATTCAAGACTACTAGAGAGGGCTGCCAAGCTTTCTGATGAATTGGGTGGAGGGTCAATGACAGCCCTACCAGTAATTGAAACACAGGCTGGTGACGTAGCTGCCTATATACCAACTAATGTAATATCAATCACAGATGGTCAGATTTACCTACAGCCAGAACTATTCTATGCAGGTATTAGGCCAGCCGTAGATCCTGGTATATCAGTATCAAGAGTTGGTGGTTCAGCCCAGATCAAGTCAATGAAGAAGATAGCTGGTACCCTAAAGTTAGCATATTCTCAGTATAGAGAACTTGCTGCCTTCTCTCAGTTTGGTTCAGACTTGGATGAGGATACTAAGAGGAGACTAGCCCAAGGACAGAGAATAGTAGAAGTCCTAAAGCAGGAAGAACACAAGCCTGTAACAGTAGAAAACCAGGTAATTATAATATATGCAGTAATCAACAACCTATTAGCAGATATCGATTTAGAGGATATCAAGAGGTTTGAAGAGGAACTATACAGCTATATGGATAGCGTACACCCTGAAATAATTGAAAAGATACTAAAGGCTGAAGACTTTAACGAAGAGCTTACAAAGGCAATAGAAGAGTTTAAGGTAAAATTCAAGTCAGAAGTATAATTTTAAAGGAGGCGTACAATGGCAGGAGCTGGAATGAAGGCAATCAAGAATCGTATTGCCAGCGTAAATAGTACCAAGCAGATTACTAACGCCATGCATCTGGTAGCCTCATCAAAATTGAGAAAAGCTAAACAGGCCGCAGAAGACTCTAGTGCATACTTCAACACTATGTATGAAACTATAGTTGATATCTCTATGAATACTAGGGGGGTAAACAGTCAATTTTTAAAGTCTAGAGACTTGAAGAAGAGGTGTCACCTAGTAATAGCTGGAGATAGGGGTCTGGCAGGTGGATATAACTCAAATGCTTTTAAAGAGGCAGAAAAGTACATGGGGTTAGTCGAAGATTATGTAATAACAGTAGGAAAAAAGTCATATGACTATTTTTCCAAGAGAGATGTAAAAATAATAGATAGGATTGAATCAGCAGAAAAGTATGAGTATGAAGAAGTAAGGGCTATCACTGAAAAACTAATGAAGATGTATCAGGAAGGTGAAGTCGATCAAGTAATCCTTACTTATACAGAATTTGAATCTGCCTTGTCACAAAAGCCTAAGGTCATTAAACTATTACCTTTGGTTTTTGACAAGCCACTGGAGTATGGCGGTGAGAGATATAGGGAAAAGCAGGAAGAAAAAGATCCTAATGTATATATTAGTGAAGAGATTATTCGTGAGAGAGAAGAGAGAAGACAGGAAGAAGCCAAGGAAGCAGAAGAATTTGTCAAGAGGTTTAAAAAGACAGACAATAATTCAAGGGCCAAGGTTCAGTACCTACCTTCAGCAAAATCTGTTCTAGAATTCTTGATACCAAACTATATTTCAGGTACCATAAATGGGGCCATAGTGGAGTCATATGCTTCTGAACAAGGGGCTAGAAGGACTGCCATGGAATCAGCCACAGATAATGCAAATGAAATGATTCAAAACTTAGAACTTAGCTACAATAGGGCTAGACAGAGTGCTGTTACTCAGGAAATAACTGAGATCAGTGCCGGTGTTGAAGCTCTAAAGTAAGGAGGAAAAAATGGCAAACATAGGAAAAATTGTACAGGTCGTAGGAGCTGTACTAGATATTAGGTTTGAAGATGAAAAAAATCTACCTAACCTATTAAATGCTTTAGAGATAAAGTTAGAAAATGGAAATAAGATAGTTGCCGAAGTAGCCCAGCACATAGGTAATGACACTGTAAGGTGTATAGCCATGAGTGCTACTGATGGGTTAGTCAGGGGTATGGATGCCATAGATACGGGAGCACCCATATCAGTTCCAGTTGGAAAAGAAACCTTGGGCAGAGTATTTAATGTACTAGGAGAGGCAATAGATTTAAAGCCAGCTCCAGAGGGAGTTGCCCTATCACCCATCCACAAGGAAGCACCAGCCTATGATGAACTTGAAACTAAGGCGGAAATTTTGGAAACAGGTATAAAGGTAGTAGACCTACTTGCCCCTTACCTAAAGGGTGGTAAGATCGGTCTATTCGGTGGTGCCGGTGTTGGTAAGACAGTCCTAATTCAGGAATTGATCAACAATATAGCCAAGCAACACGGTGGTATATCAGTATTCTCAGGTGTTGGAGAGAGAACCAGAGAAGGTAATGACCTATATGGTGAAATGACTGAGTCAGGTGTTATAAACAAGACTGCCATGGTATTTGGTCAGATGAATGAGCCACCAGGAGCCAGAATGAGAGTTGCCCTAACAGGACTTACGATGGCTGAACACTTTAGAGACCAGGAAGGACAGGACGTCCTACTATTCATAGACAATATATTTAGATTTACTCAGGCTGGTTCTGAGGTGTCTGCCCTACTAGGACGTATGCCATCAGCCGTTGGTTACCAGCCTACACTAGCAACAGAAATGGGAGCCCTACAGGAGAGGATTACATCAACTAAGAAGGGTTCAATCACGTCAGTACAGGCAGTCTATGTGCCAGCTGATGACTTGACTGACCCAGCACCAGCGACAACATTCTCCCACTTGGATGCTAAAACAGTATTGTCTAGACAGATATCATCGCTAGGTATCTATCCAGCAGTTGACCCACTTGAGTCTACATCAAGAGTACTAGACCCTAATATAGTTGGTAAGGAACACTATGAGGTAGCTAGAGGAGTCCAATCAATTCTACAGAGATATAGAGAATTGCAGGATATCATAGCTATCTTGGGTATGGATGAACTTTCTGATGAAGACAAGGTTACGGTTGCTAGGGCTAGAAAGATTCAGAGATTCTTGTCACAGCCATTTACAGTAGGTGAACAGTTTACCGGTATACCGGGTGTATATGTACCAGTCAAGGAATCTATCAGAGGCTTTAAGGAAATACTTGAAGGTAAGCATGATGATCTACCTGAATCAGCATTCCTCTTTGTAGGTACTATAGAAGATGCAGTTAGAAAGGCGAAAGGAAGTGCTAACTAATGTTTAGTTTAAAAGTAGTAACTCCGAACAGCACTTTTTATGAGGACCAGGTAGATATGGCAATCTTTAAGACAACCCTAGGGGACAGGGCCATATTGAATGGACACATACCTATTGTAGCAGGTATCAAAGAAGGTAAATTGAGAATCAAGAAAGACGGGGGTCCTTTTAAGACAGCTGATATAGGCAATGGCTTTGTAACTGTAAATTCAGATACTGAGACTGTTATACTGACTGAATCCGCTGCTTGGCGCGAAAATGAGGTTTAATAATGAAAATTAGACATTGGGTAGTTATTATTGTGTTTGTATTACTAGCCGCAGTTTTTGGATTATATGCAATGTCGAAAGAGCACGATGCTAAGGTTCCCTTGGATGAGATATATCCAGAGAACATTATAGACAAGTACTATGGTTCATTAGAAATTCGAATGGGTAAGAATGTACCCTTCCTAGTTTTAAATGACAGGCCATATCGTAGGTGGGAATTGTACAATGACAAGGGGGAGCCAGGTCATAGGATTACATCCCAGATGATTAAAAATATCAAAAACCTACATATGGTTGGCAAGGAAAAATTAGACTATTCGGGTAAGCCGATTACATTTCCGAGAAGGGATGGCAAGACTGAGGTTTTCTCCTTGGATGATACTGTCCTGTACGAAGTTACATACGACATAGAGTATTTTGATACTCACGATCCTACTATTATGTATGGTGAGTATGGCAACAAGGATTACAAGGATAGCAAGAAAAAGAAATACAAAAATAAAAAAGAAAAAGTATGGCTAGTAAAGATAAAAGATGGAGCCTGGAGGATAGCCAAGTTTGAGCTGATTCCAGACTAGATTATTGAATGTAACGCTGATTGTGACGATTCCAAGTTGGTCTTGTCATGTCAGCGTTTAAATATATATATATCTTTATTAGTATGATGGAGGATTTGATGAAAGTTGTAGAAACCCTGTTTCCAGTATTTTTCATGGTGTTTCTAGGTTTAGTTTCTAGGAGCAAGAATTGGATTAGCTGGGACCAAAAAGAAGGAGCCAAGAAAATAGTATTTGGAATCCTATTTCCAGCCCTGATATTTCATGTAATATTTGTATCCGACCTGTCTATAAACCTATTGAAGCAGATAGTATTTTTAGATGTGGCCTGGATCATAGTATATTTGATAGGTAAGATACTATCTAGGTTTGTGGGTGAGAGATATAGGTCTTTGGCACCATTTCTATTGATGACTTGTGAGGGAGGAAATGTAGCCCTACCCCTATATATAAGCCTAGTAGGTTCAGCCTACGCCCTTAATATAGTCACATTTGACGTGGCCGGTATAATTATAAACTTTGGTCTAGTACCTATACTGGTATCTAGGCAGGTCAATTCAGGCCAGTCGGCAAAGGGGCTGCTAAAAAATATATTTACCAATTCCTTTGTGCTAGCAGTGCTATTGGGCATCTTGGCCAACCTTATAGGCCTGCATGGTATCTTGGAATCTATAGGACTTGCGACCCTATATGGCAATACCATGACAGCAGTCCTAGCACCAATTACAGGTATAATCCTATTTACTCTAGGCCATGACCTCAAGGTAGACCTATCGACCCTTAAGTCGCTTTTCTCGCTGATGGTGATAAGGTTGGTCCTATGTGGCCTAATAATAGGTGGATTTTACCTAGTCTTCCCAGGGCTAATGGCAGACCCATATTTCAAGATAGCAGTTTTCTTGTATTTTATGTGTCCAACTGGATTTCCAGTACCACTTCAGCTATCTGCCTTGTGTGATGGCAAGGACCAGGAAAGTTTTATGTCGGCCTTTATATCGGTATATATGCTGATAACCCTAGTGGCCTACACATTAATAACAGTATTTAAATAAAACAAAGAGGTGATATTATGAGTGAAATAAAAAGTCCGTGGCCAGGTCCTAAGGGGCTGATTCCAGTGACAAGTGCTAGGGCAGAAGATGATGATGTATACAGGTGTCAAGGATACTACTCTTATATGCCAACCTTATAATAAGGCTATAGCAGTTGCAGTAGCATAGTTATCTGAGTGGGCTATTGTTACCATTATCTGACTAATCTCAAGTTCGTCACACATATCTTTTAATTTACCACCTATAACCACATAGGGCTTATCTAATTCATCCCTTAAAATTTCCAAGTCCAATATTTTAAAACCCCTAAGACCTGTTCCTAGAGCCTTCACAGCAGCCTCCTTGGCACAAAAATTTCCAGCAATAGACTGGGCCTTGAAACCCTTGGCCCTTAGCATTGCTATCTCATTATCAGAAAAAAGCTTATCTATAAGGCGTGAATTCCTATCAAGAGCTTGACGTATACGGTCAATTTCAATAATATCATTGCCTATTCCATAAATCATATCAAATCCTCCAAAAATATATTCTAATTATATTAGACCTTATCATACCTCCAATGTCAACTCTATTTTTATTAAAGACTATAGCAGTTGCAGTAGTATAGCTATCTAAGCGGGCTATTATTAGGCAAGCCTATCTTTATTAAATGAAAATGAAAAATTACAATAATATCTCAAGTAACCGATACCAGTACCCCTCCCCTAGTATTTGTAGTATAATAAAAAATGTATTGGTATATCCAAATACAGATAAAATTAGGCTGCAAATGTAAAATTAGGCTGCAAATGGCGACCTAAAGGGAAAGGAATTATATAATGATAGATTATAACGCCTTATATGAAAAGGCAAAAAAAATAAGAAGGAATGTTGTCAAGATGATATACAAGGCCCAGTCAGGCCATCCAGGTGGTTCTCTGTCTTGTGTGGATATATTGACTGCACTCTACTTTGGCAAGATGGATGTAGATCCACATAACCCAGATAGGGCTGATAGGGACAGGTTTGTCATGTGCAAGGGACATTCTTCGCCTGCTATATATGCAACCCTAGCGGCAAAGGGATTTTTATTAGAAGAGGAATTGGATGGTTTTAGGCAATTCAATGAAGACCTTCAGGGTAGTCCTGATATGCTGAGGATCAATGGTATAGATATGTCTACAGGATCTCTAGGGCAAGGTCTGTCTGCAGCTTGTGGTATGGCCCTGGCGTCCAAGATTGATGATGTCGACTACAATGTCTATGCTCTCTTGGGTGATGGTGAATTGCAGGAGGGTATGGTCTGGGAGGCGGCTATGTTTGCCAACCAGTACAAGCTAGACAACCTTCTAGCTATAGTTGATATGAACGGACTTCAGATAGATGGCTCTACTGATGAAGTTATGAGTCTAGGCTCAATAGCAAAGAAGTTCACATCATTTGGCTGGTATGTACTTGAGATAGATGGCCATGATTTTGACCAGATATTTGGGGCCCTGAATACCTTTGACAAGATTGAATCCAAGCCGGTCTTGGTAATAGCCAATACTATAAAGGGCAAGGGGGTTTCTTTTATGGAAAATGCCTGTGAATGGCATAGTAATATACCAAATGAAGCAGAGTTTAAGTTAGCCATGGAAGAGCTAAGATAGGAGAGTTTATGAGTAAGAGTTCGATGAGAGAGGCCTTTGGAAGGGCCTTGGTAGATATAGGAGATGAGAGAGAAGAGGTAATAGTTGTAGATGCTGACCTAGCTACATCTACAAAAACCCAGTATTTCAGAGAATCTTTTCCGTCTAGGTTTGTAGACGTGGGTATAGCAGAACAGAACCTGATAGGTGTATCTGCTGGCTTGGCCTCTACTAACAAGACGGTATTTGCTAGTTCCTTTGCAGTTTTTGAAACTGGAAGGGCCTATGAAATTATAAGAAATACTGTATGTATGGCCAGGCTAAATGTCAAGTTATGTGCTAGTCATGCAGGTCTGATGACAGGACCAGATGGGGCTACCCACCAGAGTTTGGAGGATATAGCTACTATGAGAGTCTTGCCTAATATGAAGGTCCTGGTACCAGCTGATGCCAGAGAGGCTGCCAGTATGGTGAAATTTATGGCTGATGATTATGGACCAACCTATATGAGGATGGTCAGGGATGATACAGAGGATATATATGGCCATGACTATATATTTGAACTTGGCAAGGCCCAGGTCTTGAGAGAGGGTAAGGATATTAGTATACTTGCCTGTGGTCCCATGGTCAAGAAGGCCCTGGATGCAGCTAGTGACCTAGAGTCTGCTGGTATAGATGCCAGGGTGGTCAATGTATCAACTATAAAGCCTATGGATATGGAAACGATCATAGGTTGCGCTAGGGAGACTAGGGCAATAATAACGGTTGAGGACCACAGTATCCATGGTGGTTTGGGTTCTGCTGTGGCTGAAATCGTGGTAGAGCATTGTCCAGTCAGGGTCAAGATGATAGGTGTCAATGATAGTTTTGGTATGTCTGGAAGGACCCGGGAGCTATATAGTCACTTTGGTTTGACTAGTGAGAGGATAGTAAACGAAGCAATTTCTATCTTGGATATAGGTTAGTAGGAGGTATTGTGGTTTGCAAAAGGTTGAGCGACTATAATATTGAGGTGTTGGATATAGTGAATAATTAATAGTAATCACAGTAAAGGCAAGGTATATTATGAAGGATAGTTTAGAAAAAAGAGTAATAAAGACAGTTGCTATAGTGCTTGTAACGGCTATAGTGACTGGATTTGCATTGGTTAAGATTGGCTTTTTGGGGTTTGTACCGCCGGCAGAATACAAGAAGTATGCCAAGTACAAGGCCTTGGAAGCTAGTATAAAGAAGGAATTCTATAAGAAACCTGACGAAAAAAAGCTAGAGGATGCTACATACAAGGGGCTTTTTAGTGGGCTTGATGATGTGTATTCGGCCTACTATACTGCAGATGAGATGAAGCAACTTCTAGAAGTATCTACAGGCAAGTATGTGGGTATTGGATTTGTGGTTGGTGCCGACAAGGGAACTGGAGCTATAAAAGTAGAGTCTGTCATGGACAATAGTCCTGCCAAGGCTTCTGGAGTGAAGAAGGGGGACCTAGTCATAGCTGTAAACGGAAAAAAATACTCATATATGGAGATGGATATTGCAGTTAAAAATCTAAGGGGACCAGAAAATACCAGTGTAAAGATAAGTTTCTTGAGAGATGGCCAGAAGTTAGAAAAGACTATTACTAGGAAAGAAATAAAGATAGTATCCATAGAGAGTAAGATGTTGGAAAATAAGATTGGATACATTAATATAAAGGGATTTGAAGAGGACACATCCAAGGACTTTAGGAAGGCTTTGGACAAGTTGGAGGCTCAGGGGATGAAGGCCTTGATTATTGATGTTAGAGATGACGGTGGCGGACTACTGACTGTCGTTGAAGATATATGTGATAGGATTTTAGGTAAGGCGGTCATAGTCTATACCCAGGATAGGCAGGGCCACAAGGAATATATGAAGAGTAGCGACAAGGAAAAGATTGACAAGCCTATAGTAGTCCTTACAAATGGTAATTCGGCTTCTGCTTCTGAGATATTGACTGGGGCAATCCTTGATAACAAGGCCGGTATATCTATAGGAGAGACTACCTATGGAAAGGGGCTAGTCCAAGGCATGTTAAAGTTGAGGGATGGTAGTGGCTACAAGATTACTACAGCCCAGTACTTTACTCCAAATGGTAGCTATATAGACAAAAAGGGAATCAAGCCAACTATAGAGATTAAGGACAAGAACCAACAACTTAGTAAGGCTGTAGAATACTTGAATGGAAAGATAGAAAAATAAGATGATTTTATGGAGGAAGATATGAATCTTTTGGTTAGTATATCTAGGAATATATACCCACTAGATAAAAGGAGTATAGACAAGGCCAGGGCCAGGTGGAATGACCTTATACATCCACCTCAGTCCTTGGGTAGGTTGGAGGATATCACTTGTATGATGGCAGGCGTATATGGCAGTGATGAAATTGAAGACAGGCCCAAGAAGTGCATAATAGCCTTTGCTGGAGACCACGGTGTCCATGCAGAGGGAGTATCACCCTACCCACAGGATATTACTAGGCTACAATTTGAGAATTTTGTAAATGGTAAATGTGGTGTAGCCAGCCTAGCCAAGTGCAATAATATAGACATGGTTGCAGTGGATATAGGTATGAAGGGGAGAGAATCCATAGTCGGTGTCCTTAACTACAAGATAAGGGAAGGAACTGACAATATGGCCCAGGGGCCTGCTATGAGCATGGATGATGCAGTCAAGGCTATAGAGATTGGTATAGAGGTAGCTGAGAGGTGTATAGTTGACGGTTACAAGATAATAGGCATAGGCGAGATAGGTGTATCCAATACTACACCATCAACGGCTATCCTGTCAGTTATGTCTGGACGTGACCCTATAGACATTGTTGACTTTGGGGCAGGTCTGCCTAGTCAAGAGCTCAAGCATAAGGCTGATGTCATCAGAAAGGCAATAGAGATAAATAACCCCAACCCAACTGATGGTATAGAGGTCTTGGCCAAGGTTGGAGGTTTTGAAATAGGTGGTATGGTGGGTGTAATATTAGGTTGTGCAGCCAATAGGATACCGGTTGTTATTGATGGATTTATATCCTATGCAGCCGCCCTAATAGCCAATAGGATAAATCCGAAGAGTCTAGATTATTTGATTCCTTCACACTTGTCTGGTCAAAAGGGGGCTAGGTTGGCACTCGATATACTAAAGATGAATCCAATTTTGGATATGAACATGTGTCTAGGAGAGGGATCTGGTGCAGCCTTAGCCATGCCAATAATAGATTCTGCCATATATGCATATAATAATATGGCCAGGTTCAGTCAGGAGCCAATAGGTGACTTTTTGAGGTCTTACGAGGCTGACCAGGGCAAGTAGGGTGGCTAGTATGGCGAGGATAATTTTAGTAACCGGTGGGGCTAATTCAGGTAAGAGCAAGTTTGCAGAGGACATCTGCCTGGGACAGCCTGGAAGAACTAATAACATAGAAGATGAAAGTAAAAATAAGATAGTTGATGACAAGAGACTAGATGCTCGTGATATAGGGAAAAATAATAAGGTTCTATATATAGCTACTGCCAAGATACTTGACTATGAGATGGCAGAAAAAAAGAAAAAACACCTGGATAGAAGGGCATCCTATGGTTGGGATACACTAGAGGCCTACAGGGATTTTGACAGGTTTTTTAGAGAACAATCCATCTTGGACAAGGCCTATGATTTTATCTTATTTGACTGTCTGACCATGATGGTGACAAATATATTGTTTAATGACAATATGGACTTTGATGCAGGTGATAAGGAACTTAGGCTAGAAAAAGAAAGACTCGTTTTTAGGGAGATAGACAAGCTATTAGACCTGGTAGAGGACCAGGACCTAGATCTAGTATTTGTGACAAATGAATTGGGTATGGGCTTAATAGGAGACTCCAGCCTATCCAGATACTTCTTGGAGTTGGCATCCAAGCTCAACAGGTATATAGCTGATAGGTGTCAGGCCATGTATTTTGTGGTATCAGGTCAACCTATAAGGGTTAAGTAGTTGGTCAAATATAATATATAAAAGGTATAATTGGTATGTCTATATTAAGAGATGTAATATATAGCTTACGATTTAGTTGGAGGTGGTCGAGCATGAGATTTTTGAATATACTTCAGTTTTTGACTAGAATAAGTATTAAAAATGACCTAGGCTACGACCCACATATGGAAAGGGGAATTGTATATTTTCCGGTGGTTGGAGGCCTAATAGGCCTGATACTAGTGGTGGCTAACGGGGCATTTGAGTGGATTTTTTCTGGTATAGATAATATATACCTCCAAGCCTGCCTAGTTTTACTGTTGGAAGTAGTATTGACTGGGGGATTGCATATAGATGGTTTTGGCGATACCTTTGACGGTTTTTTTTCATACAGGCCTAAGGATAGGATTTTAGAGATAATGAAGGACCCAAGGCTGGGTACCAATAGTCTACTGGCCATAGTATTTTTACTTGTTTTTAAGCTAATATCTATGGCAGTCTTGATAGACTACAATATGGCCTGGTGTATAGGTTTTATGCCACTGGTCGGACGCTTGGGGGCAGTCTTTATGACATACAAGACTAGGCCTGCCAGAGAAAATGGTATGGGGAATATGTTTATAGGAAAATCTAGCCTGACAACATTAATTTTGGCGAGTATATTTTCTCTATTGGCAGCAGGGGTCTTGACGTATTTTAGCCAGCCTAATCCCTACATATTTACATACCTACTAGGAGCCATAGTCCTCACATTTATCTTGACCAAGCTACTTGTGAGGTCTAGCTATAAGAAGATAGGTGGTATCACAGGGGATGTACTGGGCTGTGGAATTGAACTTAGTGAGATTGTATTTTTGATATATATTTTGATTGTAATGAGGTGATAGAATGAATAAATTGATATTGGTTAGACACGGGCTAACCGTAGACAACGAGCACAAGAGCTTTTCGGGTTTTAGTGACTGTGACCTTAGCCAGGTTGGCAAGGCCCAGGCTCAGGGACTGTGTGAGTATTTGAAGAGGTATGAGGTAGACAAGATATATACATCAACTCTTAAGAGGACAGTTCAGACAATTGAGTCCTATGCTGACTACAAGGGCCTGGAAATAGACAGGAGAGACGGCTTTAGGGAAATGAATTTTGGACTTTTTGACGGTCTCAACTATGACGAGATAAGGGAGAGATACCCTCAAGAGGCTGAGAATATGATGGTTTCTAGTATAGGCTATAGGTTCCCTGAGGGAGAGAATCTGGAGGAAATGTACCGGAGAAATGCCAGGGAACTGGATATGATAATAGATGAAAATAAGGATAACGACAAGAATATACTAATTTGTTCGCATATGGGGACTATAAGGAATATCCTATCTCATTTGCTGACTAAGAGTCTGGATATCCATTGGAATTTTAGACTTCAAAATGCAACGATAACAATATTGGATATGTCAAGTGGCTTCCCAATGATTGAATTAATGGGATTTGTACCTTATAGTGAAGATTTAATAAGAGACCCTTATAGGTCATAAGTTTAGAAAGAGTATCTTTATAGGTTACATAGTATAGGTCTTGAACATATGCAATTGGATGTGGAATATAGGTCTAGACAATAAGATTGTGAAGGGAGGGGTAAGACTTTTGAATAATATAATGTTTCAGGGGACTGCATCAAACGTAGGTAAGAGTATAATATCAGCAGGAATCTGTAGGGTCCTATGGCAGGATGGATACAGGGTAGTCCCCTTCAAGTCACAGAATATGTCCCTCAATTCCTATATAGACAAGTATGGTGGAGAAATGGGAAGGGCCCAGGTATTTCAAGCGGAGGCATGTCATATAGAACCGAGAGCCTATATGAATCCAATCCTTCTAAAGCCATCCGGAAATCATATGTCCCAACTTTTAATGAATGGTAGACTTGTAAAAAATATATCCTCTAGTGACTACCAGGCTATGAAGCCTGACCTAGTACCTTGGTTGGAAGGGGTCTATAATATGATCCAAAAAAAATATGATATTGTAGTCCTAGAAGGAGCAGGTAGTCCAGTAGAGATAAATATAAATAAATTGGACATATCAAATATGGCCATGGCCAAGATAGCAGATTCACCGGTTGTCCTAGTGGCAGATATAGACCGAGGGGGTGTATTTGCTTCGGTAGTTGGAACCCTCAGCCTTATGTCAGATGAGGAAAGGGCAAGGGTCAAGGGGGTCATAATCAACAAGTTTAGGGGAAAGAAGGAATACTTTGAAGAGGGTGTCAGGATCTTGGAAGATATCATCAAGATACCTGTTCTGGGAGTAGTACCATATCAAAAGCTGGGCATAGAAGAAGAGGATGGGGTAAGCTATAAGATCTACCATGGCTCTAGACAAGCTTATAGGCCTGATACGATAAATGTGGCTGTCCTAAAGCTGGACCATATGTCCAACTATACTGACTTCAATATATTTGAGCATATAGAAGGGGTAAATCTCTCCTATGTATCCCTAGACCAAAATTTAGCTTGTTACGATTGGAAGGAAGGTTGGAAATTTCCAGATATGCTACTTATACCGGGTTCAAAAAATACCCTAGGAGATATGGAGACCTTGAACCAGTCGCCAATGAAGGACCAGGTGATGGCCTATGCCGAGGAGGGTGGTTTGCTTATTGGTATATGTGGTGGCTACCAAATATTGGGCCAGAGTATAAAGGATGATCATGCCCTTGATGGTAGAGGTGGCAGTGTCAAAGGTTTGGGGCTTTTGGATGTATATACGGTTTTTGGCAAGGAAAAAAAGACCAGTCAAGTCAAGTGGTCATTTGGAGACGAGGAAGGATATTTTTCTGGACTGGGAGGCAGTCAGATAGAGGGCTATGAGACCCACTTGGGGACAAGTATTCCTCTTGATGAAAAAAATAGGGAAGTTGATAAAGTCGATAAAATAGATAAGGAACTTGAAGCAAAACACGAGAAAAAGGAAGATGAGGGTCAAAATTATATAATTAGGGATGGTCACATAATGGGGACCTATTGCCATGGTATATTTGATTCGTCTGAATTTTTGTCAGGGCTATTGAATAATATTGCCAAGAAGAAGGGTTTGGATAAGAAGATAGATGTAAAAAATTACAAGTCTATCAAGGAGGCTGAGTACGACAAGCTAGCTGACCTAATAAGAGAAAATGTAGATATGGAAAAGATCTACAAGATAATATTTGAAAGTAAATAAAGATATAAAAAGATATGTGTGATAAATTAAAGTGTTTATAGGAACACAGATTGAAGGTAAGTATGAAGAAGATTGTAATTGCAGGAACAGGAAGTGGAGTGGGCAAGACTACTATCAGCCTGGGTATAATGAAGGCCCTGGTAAATAGGGGCAAGTCAGTACAGCCTTTTAAGGTGGGACCAGACTATATAGACCCTAGCTATCACAAATATGTCACAGGAAGGCCATCTAGAAACTTAGATTCCTATATGTTGGATGAAGATCAGGTCAAGTATGTTTACAGCCAGGCATCTAAGTCAACTGATATATCAATAATAGAGGGAGTAATGGGTTTATATGATGGATTAGGTATCGACATCAACAAGCATTCTACATCACAGATAGCAAAGACATTGAAGGCACCGCTAATACTAGTTTTAGATGCCAAGGCTATGGGGGCATCAGCTGCAGCTATGGTTTTGGGCTACAAGCAACTTGACAAAAATGTAGATATAGTCGGTGTAATCGCCAATAATGTCAGGACCAAGAGACACTATGAGATAGTCAAGGCATCAATTGAGAAGTACTGTTCTCTAGAGGTCTTGGGATATCTTCCACCGGATGATGAAATTAGTTTGGAGTCCAGGCAGCTGGGCCTGGTTCCTAGTCAAGAAATGGAAAACCTAGACAAAAAAATAGATAGAATAGGTCAATTGGTTGAAGAATATGTAGATGTAGATAGGATTATAGAGCTATCAGAGAGTGAGGCAGTGACATCTAGCTTTGAGCTAAGTATGTTTGTAGAGGACCCGGATGTATTGGATTTGGCAAGGGATAAAAGGATGGCAGTGGCCTATGATAAGGCCTTTAACTTTTATTACCCTAGTAATATCGAACTCTTGAAGTCTATAGGCGTTCAGTTGAAATTTTTCTCTCCATTGGAAGATGAATCTGTGCCGGATGCTGACATAATATATATTGGTGGTGGTTTTCCAGAGGTATTTGCAGGCCAATTAGAGGCCAACAAGTCTATGAGAGAAAGTCTCTATAGGGCCTATGAAGCCAACAAGCCCATATATGCAGAATGTGGTGGCTTGATGTATTTAGGAGAGGACTTGCTAGACTTAGAAGGCAATAGCTTTCAGATGGTAGGTGCTATAAAGGGGCACAGCAAGATGGAAAAATCATTAAAGAGGTTTGGCTATTGTCAGGCTACTGCCAAGGAAGACAACCTAATAGCCTACAGGGGTCAGCAGATTTGTGGACACGAATTCCACCATTCGAGCTTCCATTCAGACCTTGATACGGCCTTTGATATAGAAAAAATAGTAAACGGACAGGTTATAGATAGGTGGGAGGGTGGATATTTTTCAAAGAACACCCTAGCAAGTTACCTGCATATCCACTTTTATAATAACTTGAGTCTGGTATGTTACCTATTGAGTAGGGTCTAGTTATGCTAGATCTTTTTAAGAGTAATTCTGGGGGAAATTTTTTACTAGTTGCTGTCTTGTCATTTTGCTTGGACCTTTTAGTAGGTGACCCATATTGGTTCCCACATCCAGTTATATTTATGGGGAGGCTAGTGGCATATCTAGAAAAGAGATTTAGAAAAATATTATCTAAACCATCTATAGCAACTGACCTAGACAATATCAATGGTATAGATAAGTACAGATACAAGCCATATGGGTATAGTAACAATCAGGTCAAGAATAGGTCCAGGTGGATGAAGGCATCAGGTCTAGCCATATGGATAATAGTGGTGGGAACTAGTTCACTATTGGCCTATATATGGTTTTACATATTTGATTTTAATATGTATTTAAGCCTACTTATGTCGACTATAGCCTTGTCTACCTGTCTTTCTACAAGGTGTCTGGCAGCTGAGGCGGGCAAGATATACAAGGCCCTTGACAAGGGGGATATAGACTTGGCCAGAAAGCAGCTGTCATATATAGTTGGCAGGGATACTGGAAACCTGGACCAGGCGGATATAATAAGGGCTACGGTTGAGACGGTTGCTGAGAATACTGTTGATGGTACTTTGGCACCTATGTTTTATTATTTCTTGGGTGGACTAGGCATGGCCTTTGCCTACAAGGCAGTAAATACTATGGATTCTATGCTAGGCTACAAGAATGAAAAGTACAGGGATATAGGATTTTTTCCAGCTAGGCTAGATGACCTGTTTAACTATATACCAGCCAGACTATCATTGATATTTTTTATAGTGGGTAGTATATTTTTGGGTTATGATTTTAGGGCTTGTATGAGGATTGGTATTAGGGACAGGAAAAACCACACCAGTCCAAACTGTGCATATCCAGAAGGGGCTGTAGCTGGAGCTCTTGGAATAAGATTGGGAGGAACCAATGTATACTTTGGTCAGGAGGTATACAAGCCAAGCATAGGAGATGCCAATAGGCCCCTAGACAAAGAAGATATAATAAAGGCTAATAGGCTCTTGTATGCTTCTAGCCTTGTGGGACTTTTATTTTTCCTATTGGTCTATATACTATTTAGACACCTACTTAGAAATATAGTAGTATAGGGGACTTTGTTTTTCACGCTGGTTCATAGACTGGCGGACTAGTCATTATAAATATGGAGGGACTATGTTGGGACATGGGGCAGATTTGGACAAGATAAAAAGAAAATATAGGATAGATGGACCCATTATTGACTTTAGCTCAAATATAAATCCATCCATTCCAGATGGACTGGCTCATATGCTGGTAGCCAATATAGACTCCTTGAGGGCTTACCCTGACATCGAGTATATGGAGCTGAGAAATACAATTGCAGCCTATATTGGTGGCCTAGGACCAGAAAATATATGCGTAGGCAATGGGGCAAGTGAGCTAATATTCCTGTTTATGAAGTCGATCAAGGGAAGTCTGGTAATTATAGGGCCGACCTTTTCTGAATATGCCAGGGCTGCCCAGATATCGGGTTTGGATTACAGGATTGTGAGTATGGATGTCAAGGGTGACAGTTTCGAATTAGCTGGGCTTGACAGGCTGGATGCAATAGGGGACCTAGAGGCTATAGTTGTCTGCAACCCAAATAATCCAGATGGAGGCCTAAAGGACTTATCAAGTCTAGTGAAGTATTGCCATTCGAGGTCAGTCAAGCTCTTGGTGGATGAAACCTTTATAGAGTTTTGTAGGGACTATGATGACTATACCTGCCTAAACTACGATTATGAGGATATATTTGTCTTGAGGGCCATGACCAAGTTTTATGGTATGCCAGGCCTGAGGATGGGTTATCTTTTAAGTAAAAATAAAGACTTTGTTGGTAGATTATATAGTATAAAGGAGCCTTGGACTGTTAACTCCATGGCTGAAAAAATAACGATAGAAGTGCTAAAAAGAGAAGTTGAAAATTCCTATACATTTGGGGAGAATACCAGGTCTGCCTATGAAAAAGAGAGGGCCTATCTAGTGAGGGAGCTTGATAAAATCAAGTTAATAAGGGTATATAGGACGGATTCTGCTTTTATCCTATTTGAGATGGACAAGGCGCTCCCTTACACATCTGCTAGTATCAAGGATTGCCTGATAAGACAGCATTCAATTTTGATAAGGGATGCCAGCAATTTTTATGGACTAAGTGATAGGTTTATCAGGTTGGCTATAAAGGATAGGAAGTCTAATGAAATACTTTTAGATGCTCTTTTTAGTATATTTGGAGGGGGAAACCTATGAAGAAGGGGTATGGAACCTGTCCAGCGACGTGCGGAGAGTTGGTTCAAGGTTATTCGAATAAAACAGAATGTATTAGTTCCTACTGCATTGATGTCTTTTCAAGGGCAATAGTGACTGAGGGGGCTGGTATGTCAAATAAATACACAAAGAATAAGAAAAAGTCAGTTGAGGCAATAGGCCAGGTCTTGGACTTTTTTGATATAGATAGGTCATGGATGGACAAGCTCAGCCTGTCTATAAGGTCTAACATACCTACAGGCAAGGGTATGGCTAGTTCTACAGCAGATATAGGGGCTAGTATAATGGCCATTCTTGACTACTTGGGTGAGGACATGGAGCCCAACTTGATTTCAAAGATGGTTGCCAATATAGAGCCCACTGACTCAATCTACAATGAAAATATATGTATCTTTGATCCAGTAAAGGGTCAGGTGGTAGATGAGCTGGGCAGGTTGAATATCAAAAAGGTACTGATACTAGAGCCAGCCTTTAAGATAAATACTGTTAGGTTGAGGATGAGACAGGACTACTACAGGTGTCTAAGTGAAAATAAGGAACTGACTAGTCAGGCCTTCAAGAAGCTGAAATACGGCGTAGAGAATGACAATATGGAATCAATTAGACAGGCCTGTGAGACCAGTGCCCTGGCCAATGAAAATATCAAGTCAACGCCTTATTTAAGAGAATTAATCGAACTGGCTAGAGATTGTAATTATGGTTTTTTGAATATTTCACATACAGGATCTGTAGTTGGCATAGGACTTGATACTGGCACAGATATAGATAGATTGGTATATGAAATAAGGAATTCCGAGATTTCTAAAATATATAAAAGGCAGTATGTAAAGAAGGTAATTGATGGAGGTTTGAGAAGGAGGTAGACCGGTGGACTATATAAAAAATCCAGGTAAAATTGAAGAAAAGAGCTTTGAAATTATCCAGGCTATAATAGATGAGACTAGGCCTGACTATAAATTTTCATCAAGGATAGAGGAACTGATAATCAAGAGGGCTATTCACACGACAGCAGACTTTGATTATTTAGATATTTTAAAAATCTCAGAAGGGGCAGTGGAAACAATAGTCCATGCCCTAAAAAATGGTGCAACTATATATACGGATACAAGCATGGGCCTAAGTGGTATAAACAAGAGGATCCTTGACAAGTTGAAAGTTGGATATAGGTGTTTGATAGCAGACCGGGCAACTATAGACTTGGCCAAGGCCAAGGGGATTACCAGGTCTATGGCGGCTGTAGAGATAGCAGCTCAGGATAGCAATGACAAGATATTTATATTTGGAAATGCCCCAACAGCCCTTTACAAGGCTATAGAAATGAATGAGGAAGGTCTTTTAAAGACGAGTGCCATAATAGGGGTTCCGGTTGGATTTGTAGGAGCAGAGGATTCCAAGGAGGCCTTAATGAATAGCCAGATAGAATATATAGTATCTAGGGGTAGAAAGGGTGGTAGTAATTTGGCTGCAGCCATTATAAATGCGATACTCTACCACTATTTTATGTAGGGGATGTATTCTTGCTAAGGCTAGCTAGTTTAGCTTGTTGTTGACTGGTATATGGATATATAAATTAGGGTGGTGACTATATGATAGATGAGTTTGTATATGTGGATGGAAAAAAGTACAGGAGGGGCTATACTACAGGATCTTGTGCCTGTGGGGCAACTAAGGCCTCACTTAAAGTTCTCTTAGAAAAGTCACCCATAGATAGGGTGAGGATAGGGACACCCAAGGGAATAGACCTAGACCTTGCAGTTGACAATATTAGCCTAGGTAAGACCTGGGCCCAATGCTCTGTCAAAAAAAACGGGGGAGATGATATAGATGCAACTCACGGTATGGATATATTTTCCAGGGTTGAGCTGGTAGGTCCGGACTCCTTGCCTTATTTTAGGTCAGATCTAGATTCGGATTATCTGGTCATCACATCAGGACAGGGTATAGGAAGAGTAAGCAAAAAAGGCCTGGACGTAGCCATTGGCAGGCCAGCCATCAATAGGGTTCCCCTAGAGATGATAGCTAAGGAGGTCCAAGAGCTAATAGATGAGCTGGGGCTTGATATCTATGACTACCTAGGTGGACGAAAAATACTGGTGACTATATTTGCACCAGAGGGTCAGGCAATAGCCAAGAAAACCTTTAATAGCAATTTAGGCATATTAGGAGGTATATCCATTATAGGTACTAGTGGCATAGTTGAACCCATGAGTGATGAAGGCTGGAAGAAGGCCCTATCTGCAGAGTTGGCTATCAAGAAGGTAGAAGGTAGGGATGCTATTGTTTTGGTTCCTGGAAATATAGGCAGGAATATAATGGTTGAGTCCTACGGTGTAGACCCAGATGAAGTTGTGAAAATGAGTAATTTTATAGGATATATGTTGATGGAATGCAAACGTTTGGGCTTTGCTAAGATCAGGATAGGTGGTCATATAGGCAAGCTGATAAAACTGTCTGCAGGCATTACTAACACCCACAGCAGGGTGGCAGATGCCAGGAGGGAGATAATGGTGTCAAACCTAGCCCTACTAGGAGCACCACTAGACCTATTAAAAGAGGTTGATGCTTGCCTGAGTACAGATGCCATGGTGGATGTCATCAGGTCTAGGGGCTATAATACCGTCTTTCAAGTGCTGGCAGACAAGGCCCTTGCTAGGGCGAGGCAATATATGAGGCTAGGGCAAGATGAGACTGTGGATATGGAAGTATATTTGTTTTCTATGGATGGAGGCCTCTTGGCAAGGTCGGCTAGTAAGGACAGTGTAGTTGTCGACGCCTATCCAATAAGGTGATTTTTTGAAGTGATTTAGAATTGTGTGGTGACTTGTCTACGAAAGGAATTTGTATGGTATACGTTGTAGGAGTAGGTCCGGGTTTGGGTCTTTACCTGACTAGGGCAGGAGAAAATATAATAAAAAAGGCCAAATTGATAATTGGCGGTGCAAGGAACATAGATTTTATAAGGTCCAGCCTAGGTATATCGAGTGACCAAGAGGTCTACAGCTTGGGAGCAAACCTAGCTGATATGATGGACAAGATAAGGGCCTGTATGGACGAGGATATAGCAGTCCTAGCTTCAGGTGATCCATCGGTCTATGGTATAGCAGACTATATCAAGAGAAATATGTCAGAATGCCAAGAACTGGAGATAGTGCCAGGTATAAGCTCTATCCAGTATGCTTTTTCGGCCTTTCAAATACCTATGAATGACCTATATATATCTAGTAGCCATGGAAGGCAACCGGATTATGACCTTATATTTATGCATGACAAGGTGGCCATCCTGACAGACTCTAAGATAGGTCCTAGGGAGATAGCCCAAGAAGTCAAAAAAAGAGGTCTAGGTTATACTTTTTATGTGGGTGAAAACCTGTCATACCCAGACCAGAGGTTGACTGTAGCTAATGCAGACCATATATTGGATAGACAGGCCTATGATATGTGCCTAGTAATACTGGTTAAGTGGAGAAGTGAAGATGAAGAATAGTGAATTTATAGTTGGCAAGGTGCCTATTACCAAGGAAGAGGTCAGGGCCATATCTCTGGCGAAATTGGACCTTTCAGAGGCTGATAACTTTTTGGACGTAGGATCTGGAACGGGTAGTGTGACAGTTGAGGCAGCCTTGAAAAATAAGGGCATAAGAGTTATCTCAATAGAAAAGGATCCGGTGGCCCTTGATCTGACTAGACTTAATATAGAAAAATTTAATCTGAAAAATGTGGTTCAAATTGATGGCCTAGCCCCCCTAGACCTAGAATTGTATGGATTGAAGGATAAGTACCAGGCAATATTTTTAGGGGGGACTGGCAAGAATCTAGGGAAAATTTTGTCATGGTCTTATGAAATACTGGACAAGGGTGGCAGGATAGTATCTAATTTTATACTCTTGGAAAATGCAGTCGAGTCTTATAGACTAATGAAAGAAATTGGATTCAAAAATGTAGAACTAGTCCAGGTAGGAGTATCCCTACTTGAAGAACTAGGAGGGGGGCACTACCTCAAGCCTAGAAATCCAATCGTAATTATAAGTGGAGAAAAGTAATGGAAAAAATATATTTTGTTGGAGCAGGTCCTGGTGACAAGGAATTGATTACTGTGAAGGGACATAGGCTCTTGAGTCAGGCAGATATAGTAATATATGCAGGTTCTCTGGTAAACCCAGACCTACTTGACTATTGTAAGCTAGGGGCTAGGATATACGATAGTGCAGGTATGAGCCTGGAAGAAATTATAGCTATAATGGAAGAAGGGGCCAAAAAGAACATCTTAGTAGTAAGGCTACAGACGGGTGATATATCCATCTATGGTTCTATTAGAGAACAGGCAGAGGAGCTAAAAAAGTTGGGAATAGAATATGAATCGATACCAGGTGTAAGCTCATTTTTGGGGGCTGCAGGAGCCCTAGGCCTAGAGTATACTGTGCCTGAAGTATCCCAAAGTCTAATTATCACCAGGATAGAAGGTAGGACTCCAGTCCCTAAATTTGAAAGTCTCAAGTCATTTGCAGTCCATCAAACGTCAATGGCTATCTTTTTATCCATCCAAAATATAGGGGGTGTAGTTGATCAACTGGTAGAGGGTGGGTATCCCATGGATACGCCAGTAGCAGTGGTCTACAAGGCAACTTGGCCGGACCAGGAAGTGGTAAGAGGCTCCTTGGCTGACATAGCTGACAAGGTCAAGGCAGCAGGTATAAAAAAGACGGCCCTAATTTTGGTGGGCAGGTTTTTGGGACATGAATACAAGTATTCCAAATTATATGATAAATATTTCAGCCACGAGTACAGGTAATCAAAATAGGTGTTGCTATGATGATTAAATATATATATTTAACAGACCAGTCAAGGAAGCTTGCTGAGAGGATAAATGAAAGCGTGACTGATCATATCTTGATGGATATTGACAATAAGTATGGAAATAAAAAAAACAAATATGGAAAAGGCATTAAAAGAGGTGGCTGCCTTATTTCATATAGAGATTTCAAGAAGGATTCGGCGAGGATATTTGCTGAAGCTGACTGCCTAGTCTTTATAATGGCAAGTGGTATAGTGGTTAGGGCAATAGCAGGCCTCTTGACCGATAAATTTAGGGACCCAGCAGTCCTAGTTGTGGACGAGTTGGGTATAAATGTCATCAGTCTCCTGTCTGGCCATATGGGTGGAGGAAATGATTTTTGTAGGATGATAGCTGCTAGGATAGGTGCAAATCCGATAATTACAACGGCTACTGACATCAATGGCAAGTCTGCCTTTGATATGCTTGTGAAAAAGATGTGGGCAAATGTGGATAATATCAGGGACCTCAGCCTAAAAATAAATTCATCCCTCCTAAGAGGTGGGGACAACTATATCTATATAGACCCAGACTACAGGGACTACTTTGCAGAGGAAGAACTATCGGGCTTCAAGATAATAGATTCAATAGGAGACCTGGCTCTGATAGGCCTTGAGGGTATAGATAAAAATGGTCTAGAAGATAGGAGTCAGATAGAAAATATATTTGATAAGACTAATGTGGTCAGTCTTAGTAATAAAGATAATGAAAATAAGATAGTTATCAGTGACAAGTCCTATATTTGTCACTATGCTGAAAAACATGGTCTAGTCCTGGTAATTCCAAGAAGGAATGTACTGGGGATAGGTTGTAGAAAGGATACTGATTCGAGCCTATTTGAAGGGCAAGTATTGGAATACCTATCAGGCTATGATATAGATGTGAGGTCAATTGGAAGGGTGGCTAGTATAGACCTAAAAAAGGACGAGACTTGCATAGGTGACTTTTGTGCCAAGTATGGGATAGAGAGTGACTTCTTTGCCCCCCATATCCTGGCCAATTATGAGGACCGGTATGAAAAGTCAGATTTTGTAAAAAAGACTATTGGAGTCTATTCTGTAGCCCAGCCAGCCTGTCATATCCTGTCAGGTGGAAGGCTACTAGGACAGATGTACAGAGGCAAGGGTATTACCCTGGCTCTGGGAAGAAGATAATATAAGCAGGCTTTTATATAAATAAAATTGGCTAGTCTCAGGATAAGATTAGGTTTTAAGAAAGGAAATAATATGATATATGTAGTTGGGATAGGGCCAGGAAATAGGGAACATATGACCCTAGAAGCCCTTGAAACTATTGAAAAATGCGATGTAATAATAGGCTACAAGACCTATATAGGCCTGGTCAGGGAACTGATAGTAGGAAAGACAGTCCTAGAAAATGGGATGAGGCAGGAGGTCGATAGGTGTAAGAAGGCCCTAGACTTATCGAGTCGAGGCCATAAGGTGGCCCTCATAAGTGGTGGAGATTCTGGTGTGTATGCCATGGCAGGATTGGTTTACGAGTTGAATTCCAAGTTGGACAATAAGGAAGAAATAAGGGTAGTCCAGGGAGTTACATCAAGCATATCAGCAGCAGCCAGCCTAGGTGCCCCGCTCATGCACGACTTTTGCCAGATTAGCCTGAGTGACCTGATGACAGACTGGTCACTGATAGAAAAAAGGATTGAATTAGCTGCTATGGCAGATTTTGTTATCTGCATATACAACCCCAAGAGCAAGGGTAGGCCAGACCATTTGGAGAGGGCCTTTGAGATAATGGCAGAGTATAAGCCAAGGTCTACACCTGTAGGCATAGTAAAAAATGCTGGCAGGCCTAATGAAGAAAAGTATATAATGACATTGGAAAGTATGGATTTTGAAATTTGTGATATGTCTACCATGATAATTGTGGGTAATAAAGAAACATATATTGATGGAGACAAGGTAATAACTCCAAGGGGGTATGGGATATGATATTGGTCTTAGGTGGGACTTCGGATAGTTTGAAGATATGTGATAGGTTAAATGAAATAGGTATAAGTGACTTTGTCCTATCAGTGGCAACTGAATTTGGTAGAGACTTGGCCCTAGAGCACGCAAAAAATATAATAAATGGCAAGATGGACAAAAAAGAAATGATAGAATACATCAAAGACAAGGAGATCAGGCAGGTAATTGATGCTACCCATCCTTATGCAATTGAAGTTTCTAGAAATGCAATAGAGGCTTGTGACCAGACAGATATCAAGTATATTAGGTTTGAGAGGAAGTCGCTTTTGGATGAGATCAAATACCAGCAGGAATATGTGGTAGATACTATAGAAGAGGCCTGCGATATGGTCATGAAAAACAAGTCTTGGGAAAATGTACTTATAGCTACTGGTAGCAAGAATCTAGCTACCTATGTCAAGCTCCTTAAGGGCAAAAAGCTATTTGCCAGAGTCCTCCCAACCAGTGAAGTAATCAGGAGTTGTGAGGCCATGGGCCTAAATGCAGACAATATTATAGCCTTGAAGGGGCCTTTTAGTAAGGACATAAATGTGGCCCTACTTAAACATTCCAAGATAGAGGTGGTAATTACCAAGGAAAGTGGCTTTGCAGGTGGTTTTATTGACAAGATAGAGGCTTGTGAGGAGTTTGGAATACCAGTCATTATAATCAGGAGAAGGACCATAGATTATCAGAGGATGATACATGATATAGACGAAATAGAAGAAAGTTTGATATTTGGCTAGGAGGGAAGATGGAAAAGAAAAATAATGAAAAGGCCTTGTTAGTTATTAGCTTTGGGACTTCACATATGGATACGAGAAAGAAAACTATAGAGGTTTGCGAAAGAAAGTTGATGGATGCCTTTCCTGAATATGATTTTTTTAGGGCATGGACATCCAAGATGATTATAAAAAAACTAAAATACAGGGACAAGGAGGAGATACTTTATCCGAGTCAGGCCCTAGATATGCTCCTTGAAAAGGGCTATAGGGAGGTATACATCCAGTCTCTCCACCTTATCTGCGGTGAAGAGTACAATAAGATGGTGAATATAATAGACAATTACAGGCACAAGTTTGACAAGCTTGTAGTAGGTAGGCCCCTGCTTACAAGCTTGGATGACTATGACTATGTGACCGATTTTATAAGAGATGTCAGCTTAGAAGATACTGAGCATGATGTGAATAGGTCTGCCAGTGTGTGGATGGGGCATGGAACTGGGCATATGGCCCACTCTGCCTACGCAGCTATGGACTATAGGCTGAGTAGGAGGTCTATCAAGGCCTATATAGGTACTGTAGAAGGGTATCCAGAACTGGAGGATATAATATTTTTCCTGAAGAAGGATGGAATAGAAAAACTACACCTTAGACCCTTTCTCCTGGTAGCAGGTGACCATGCAAAGAATGACATGGCAGGAGATGATGAGGACTCTTGGCTAAATATATTGAAAAGAGAAGGATTTGATGTAGAGGTCCATATGGAGGGGATAGGTGAGTTTGTACCTGTTCAGGACAAGTTTGTAGAAAATCTAAGGGATGCAATTGAGGAAGAAAAAAGCATGGGTCAGGCTCAAGAAGCTGACAATACTGAAAAAGGGAAGTTCTATGGCATAGGTGCTGGACCGGGAGATAGTCAGTTGATGACCCTAAAGGCTATAAAAACTATAGGAAAGCTAGATATTCTTTACCTACCTAAGGCTAAGATGGGTGGGGATAGCACAGTCAAAAAAATAGTAGCCCCTTATCTGAAGTCAGACCTAGTCTTGAAGGAAAGGCACTTTCCAATGTCTTTTAATAGCCAGGAAAAAAGAAAATCATGGGATGCTATTTCAAGAGAGATAATGGACGATGTGAAAAATGGCAGGCAGGTTGGCTTTGTTAGCCTTGGTGATCCTATGTTGTATTCTACTTATATCTACCTATTGGATAGGCTGGTAGACCAGGTTGAGGTAGAAACAACAGCTGGACTTAGTTCTTTTTCCAACATAGCAGCCTCAAATAATTTCCCTCTGGCTATGGATACCGACTCAATGGTGGTATACCCGTGCACATCTAGTATGGAAGATATATCGAGAATCCTAGACTCTTTTGACACTATTGTCTTGATGAAGGTATACAAAAAATGCAGAGCCATAATAGAAATGCTGGAAGACAAGGGCCTAGCAGACAAGTCCATAATGGTATCTAATTCATCTATGGAAGGTCAGCTAGTATATGGGGATATCAGTCAGGCTAAAGACCTAGACAAGTACTCTTATTTTACTACAATAATCATAAATAAAAGAAGATACCAAGAAAAATAAATAATAATTATAAAAAAATTGTGAATCTGTATATACTTATAGATAAACAATTTTTTTGTTGCGATGAATGTATAGGGAATAATAAAAAAAGTTATGAATTTTTTTGAAAAAAACGTTCACCTTTTTTGTAAATAGCCTATAATGATATGTAGAACGATTATCTATAATATATAATATTAATAATACATTTTAGGAGGCTGTTTTTATGGTTGAGTTGAATGAAGAAAAAATTATTTCAGAATTTATGACTAATAATGGATATAAGGCTTTGTATAATGGTCAGGATGTAGACATAGCTTCTATAGATATGGATGATTTAAAGGATAGATTTTTGCTCATGAGATCAATTAATGGAGACAAGGTAGCAAGGAATAAATTTATACTAGGTAAAATTGACTATATAAAGAAGATAATAACAAGTGATAATGAAATAAAGAATTTTAAGTCAAGAGGATTGGACGATGAAGATCTTTTTCAAACGGGCGTAATCGGAGTTATTTCTGCAATAGATAAGTTTGATTTTAGGCCAGGAGTCAAGGTTAATACATACATAAATAATAATGTGAAATATAGTATTAAGAATACATACAGAAAATATGGATCGATAAGTGTATCAAGAGAAGCAAATTCTATATATAGGATATGTTCAAAAGAAATGGATTTGTTGGAAGAAAAGATTGATTCAAGAAAAATACTCGAATTATCAAGGGAAACCAATATACCTCCTTCAAGGCTAGTCTATGGTATTATGGCAGTCAAGAACAGGAATTGTCAATACAGATATGACAACGATGGTTTTCTAGATGCTGACCTTGTATCTACTGAAAAATATTTCCGTAAGGTTTTGATGAGTTATCTAGAGGAGAAAGAACGTAAATTTAATTTTTGGTTGATTAATGAATCTATCGCAAAATTGGAAGAAAAAGAAAATTTGGTTATCAAAGAAATCTATATAAACGACAAAACTCAGAAACAGGTGGCTGATCAACTGGGGTGTTCGACAACATCTGTTGGAAATATCAAAAAGAAAGCTATTGAAAAAATAAGGTATATGATGAGAGATTTAGATGATTAATTAAGAGGAATACTTTGACCAAAAATTTACAGCAGGTAAAAAATACCTGCTGTAAATTTTTGATTAAATAATATTCTAAGGATTAAATCTTAGGCTATGTTTCTTGAATAGGGGGTCAGTAAAGTTAACAACTATACCTATAAATATACCCGTAGCAAGTGAGGCTCCGAGCATGACAGGTAGGTAGGTCATCATAGTTAGATTTTCTATCATGGCACTGGCAACCAGTAGCTGTCCAATATTGTGCATGATGGCCCCAAAGACGCTGATACCGACTTTTGAAAATCCACTTATCTTGATTGCTATGTACATACCAAATAGGCTGAGGTAGGCACCGGCTATGCTGTATAGGAGAACGGTAGCGGCACCTGCGAATATTGATGATAGGATGACTCTAGCACTTATTATTTTGAAGGTATCCTTGAAACCAAAATTCAAGAGGCATAGCATGGTAATTATATTACTAAAGCCTAGCTTAGCTCCTGGGAAAAAGGCTATTAGTGGATTTGGTATAAGTTGCTCCAATAGGTATAGGGCCAAACTATAGGCTACCATAAGGCTATAGAAGACAAGTTTTCTAGTTTTTGAATGACTATTATTCATAGTGTTTTCCTTTCTATTTACTTATATAATTAATGTAGCAGTTTATGTGTTTTCTTGTATCATTAATTATTATACCATAGATTTGATGCTTGCATGAGAATTAGTTTTAAATGCTAGAAAAGAGTCAAGTCTATAGTAAAAATAAAGGTAAGTAGGGTATAATATATATTACGATAAGAATTAGTAATTGGTAAATATATAAAAGTAATATATAAAAATGGAGGTAAATATGGCAAGAGAGAGAATAGAAATTTCTAATGAATATAAATGGGATCTGGACAAGATGTACCCAAACCAGGAGGCGATGGAGTCAGATATATCATACATAGAAGAATCGCTAAAGAAAGTAGCTAGCTACAGGGGCAAACTATCTGAGTCAGTGGACAACTTCTACCAGGCCCTAAAGTTGATGGAGGATATTTCAAGAAAGATATCCCACTATTATGTCTATACACATATGAGGCACCATGAAGATACTAGGATAAATGAAAATCTGGCTGATTCTAGCAAGAGTGAGATGATGTCAACAGACCTAAGTAAGGCTACTGCCTATGTAGTTCCCGAGATAATAGCTATGGATGAAGACCTTTTGTCTTCCTATGTAAAAGACCAGAGGGTCGCCCACTACAAGAAGATGATAGACGAAATACTAAGAGACAAGCCTTATACCCTTAGCGACAAGGAAGAGGAAATAATGGCTGCAGTATCTGAATTGGCAGGTGTGCCTGAAAATACATATGAAATGCTATCATATGCAGATATGAAATTCCCAGAAATTACGGATGAAGATGGCAACAAGGTCAGGCTGGATATGTTTAACTACAGCAAGTTCATCAAGTCCAAGGTTAGGAGGGTTAGAAAGGAAGCCTTTGAGGCGGAATTTGAAACTTACAAGAAGTATTCAAATACCATGGCTGCTACCCTATTTGGAGGTATCAAGGCAGAGATATTTAATTCAAGTATGAGAAAGTATCCATCAGCCTTGTTTGCGTCACTTTATGCTGATAATATCAGCCTAGATGTATACAATAACCTGATTGAATCAATACATGAGAATATACCAGCCTTGGACAAGTATATTGGTCTAAAGAAGAAGTATCTGGGGCTTGACCAAGTCCATATGTACGACCTCTATGTTCCTATGGCCAAGGATTTTAAGATGGAAATTCCATATGAAGAGGCCCAGGAAATTATAATAAGAGCCCTAGAGCCTATGGGTCAAGCCTATGTGGACCTAATCAAGCGTGCCTTTGATGAGAGGTGGATAGATGTGTACGAAAATGAAGGCAAGAGGGGTGGAGCCTATTCATGGGGTAGTTATGATTCCCACCCATATATATTGATGAGCTACAACAACGACTTGAACTCAATGTTTACGCTTATCCACGAGTTGGGCCACTCTATGCATAGCTATCTATCACATGAGAGTCAGCCATACCTATATTCCAGCTACAAGATATTTGTAGCAGAGGTGGCATCTACTGTAAATGAGAACCTACTTATCAAGTATCTATTGAAGAATGCCAAGAGTGATGAAGAAAAATTGTACCTATTAAACTACTACTTGGAGCAATTTAGGACTACAGTATATAGGCAGACCCTATTTGCAGAGTTTGAAAAGATTAGTCATGAAAGGGTTGAGGCTGGCCAGCCAATGACAGCCAAGGACTTCACTGAGATATATTACGACTTGAACAAGTTGTACTATGGAGGTTCTTGCAATGTCGATGAATTAGTTGGGATAGAGTGGGCCAGGATACCTCATTTTTACTCTAACTTCTATGTCTACAAGTATGCGACAGGCTTCTCAGCAGCAACCGTTCTTAGCAATATGATATTAAATGAAGAAGGATCAGTGCCAAGGTATATGGACTTTTTGAGGAGCGGTGGTTCTGAGTATCCACTAGACCAGTTGAGGCAGGCAGGTGTCAATATGGAAGAAAAGTCAGCAGTTGACGGTGCCTTGAAGGTATTTGCCGACCTTGTTGATGAATTAGAAGCCCTAATAAGCAAGTAGTAGGTGGTGGCATATGGAAGCTATAAATTTTGAATTGATTGCAGGTGTGATGCTCTTTGTCATACTGATATCTATACAGCTGACACTAAACAAAATATTGGTCTTGCTCAAAGAAATCAGAGAACGTCAGAAGTAAGGCCAGCAGTAGGATGTACTAAACCAGTAAATTTCCCCACATTATATAGAGCAATTACAGGTACAAGAAAAGCAACTATCACAGATAAAATGGAATGAGTTAGAGATATACAACTAAGTGGGAAAGTGGTATAATAAAAATAATTAGTTTCACATAATTTGCAAAATAAAATGAGAAAGGAGGGACATGGAGATGAACAAAAATGAGTTGCTTAGTGGTGTTGCAGATACTCTATATATTCCTCTTATAGCAAGAGTTTATGCGTCTGAAAAATTTCCTGATTTTTTCTATGATGAAAAAGCATTATCCTTAAAACAACATATACCCACAAACAGTATAGAAAGTAATACTACTGAATATTTTTATATGGCAAGTGTTTGCAGACAACAAACGATGGACAAAAAAATTATTAGTTTCATCGAAAAAAACAAGGAATGTAATATTGTCTTTTTAGGGGCAGGATTGGAAACATCATATAATCGTATAAAAAATGTTAAAGTTAATTTCTATCAAATCGATTTGCCAGATGTCATAATAGTAAGAAAAAAAGTATTAGGAAATGCCGATAATGAAAGATTGATAGCAGGGGATATGTTTACTCTTGATTGGATAAAAGAAATAGATACTTCTTTGCCGACAATGATTGTAGTTGCAGGAGTATATCAATATTTTGATAAAGAAAAAAATGTAGATATGATTAAGGGCATGAAATCATTGATTCCTAACGGAGAATTGATATTTGACGCAACAAATTCCAAGGGATTAGAGCTTGCTAATAAATATGTAAAACAAACGGGAAATGAAGACGCACAAATGTATTTTAGCGTAGATGACCCAAAAGAATTTGCAAGCTGCACGAATACAGGGTTAGTAGGAGTTACAGGCTTTTTTGATGGAGCATTAAAGCATTGTAAGGGATTGAAATTAAAAACAAGAATATATATGTATTTTGCGGATAAGTTAAACAGAACAAAAATTATACATTTGAGTTTCCAACTCAATATCTAACTAATAAATTTTAATAAAACCAATAGCAAAACAGTAAATCAAAAAAAGGTTTACTGTTTTTTCTCGTCTAAAAGTGTAAATATCCTACAGGAAAAATCGTCCATAAATATAAAAAGGTATTTGACAAAATTTAATTCATCATGGCAGTCGTTTGCCTATAGTGATATAATTTAGGAGTAAGCAGGTATGAAAATTGGGAATTTAGGTACTTGTACTCGATTTATAGGATAGATAATAATGAGATAAGCAAATAATAGAACAAGCAAACAAGGAGATAAGCTAATAGAGAAAGGAGACATTATGGAAAAGTATATAATGTCATTTGATGCTGGGACAACTAGTTCTAGGGCAATCATTTTCAACAAAGAAGGTGAAATAATAAGTCTAGCTCAGAAGGAATTCAAACAGATATACCCCAAGGCAGGCTGGGTAGAGCATGATCCAATGGAGATTTGGGCATCCCAATCAGGTGTGGCTAGAGAGGTCCTGGAGATGTCTGCAATTAGGCCCGAGCAAATTTCGGCAATCGGTATCACAAACCAGAGAGAAACTACAATAGTTTGGGATAGGAAGACAGGCAAGCCTATCTACAATGCCATAGTATGGCAGTGTAGGAGGACAGCCAGCTATTGTGAACAACTCAAGTCAGAGGGATGGGAAGATACTATAAGGGACAAGACAGGACTAGTTATAGATGCCTACTTTTCTGCTACAAAGGTAGCTTGGATATTGGACAATGTAGAAGGAGCAAGAGAAAAGGCAGAGAGGGGAGACCTCCTATTTGGAACGGTAGATACTTGGTTGGTGTGGAACCTAACAAGGGGTAGGGTCCATGTAACCGACTATTCTAATGCTTCAAGGACTATGCTCTATAATATTAAAGAATTGAAGTGGGATGATGAAATCCTAGAAAAATTAAATATACCTAGGTCCATGCTACCAGAAGTCAAGGACTCTAGTCAGGTCTATGGACATACAGACCCGGCTACATATGGAGGGGCAAGGATACCGATAGCAGGTATAGCAGGTGACCAACAGGCAGCCCTCTTTGGACAGACTTGTTTTAGACCGGGTATGGTGAAAAATACATATGGAACGGGCTGTTTTGTCCTTATGAATACTGGTCAGGAAAGGATAAAGTCAAAAAATGGCCTACTGACTACAATTGCTTGGGGACTTGACGGACAAGTATCATATGCCTTAGAAGGGTCGGTATTTATTGCAGGTGCAGCCATCCAGTGGTTGAGGGACGAATTGAGGCTAGTCTATGATTCACCTCAGAGTGAATACTACGCCAACAAGATAGATGATACAGATGGAGTAGTTGTAGTACCAGCCTTTACCGGTCTAGGAGCACCCTATTGGGATATGTATGCAAGAGGTGGAATATTTGGATTGACAAGGGGGACAAAGAGGGAGCACCTAGTCAGGGCAACTCTGGAATCACTGGCCTACCAGTCCAAGGACGTAATAGAAGCCATGCAGGATGATTCAGGTCTACCCCTAGCATATTTGAGGGTAGATGGAGGGGCATCAGCCAACAATTTCCTGATGCAGTTCCAGGCAGATATGCTGGATACGGAAGTTCATAGGCCAAGTACCCTAGAGACCACTGCCCTAGGAGCAGCCTATTTGGCAGGACTTGCAGTTGGATACTGGAATGACCTAGATGAGATTTCCAAGGATTTCTCTATTGATAGAAGATTTATACCTCAAATGCCAGAGGAAAAGAGGGCCAAGAATTACAAGTATTGGAAAAAGGCCATAGAAAGAACAATGGATTGGGTAGATAGGGAAGAATAGTAGTTTCTCCTTACCTTGACCTTGATAGCAATTAATTCTAGCCAATTCTTTTACTTTATGGCTACACTGGGTTTCCTTGCTTATAATATTAAAAAAATCAGATCCCAAACCAAAAGTGCAATTTGTCTAGGAAAGATTAAAATATTTATCAGATTATAGTACAAATTTTAAGTTGATTTACAGTAGATATTTGCGACAATAATTGCCACGGGACAACAAATATATTGAAAATCATTATGCTTTGATATACAATATAAATAAGAACTATACTTATTTTAAGTAATAATAAAATACAGATTGATTTTGTGAGTTTAAATAGTATTTATTTTTGTAGAGGAGGTTGTGTCAGTGAGTGGAAATATAATAGAGTTTTCAAATTTAAGAAAATCTTATGGTCAGGGAGATAGCAGGATAGATGTTCTCAAAGGTATTGACTGTAAGATAAAAAGAGGATCGATATGCACTTTATTGGGGCCATCAGGCTCTGGAAAATCAACCCTTCTAAATATTTTGGGAGGCATAGAGTCTTTTGAAGAGGGGAGTGTTATAGTTGACGGACTCGAGTTGAATAACCTGTCAAAGGATGATCTGTTGAGATATAGGAGAAATAAATTAGGTTTTGTTTTCCAATTCTACAATCTAGTTTCAAATCTGACTCTAAGAGAAAATATAGAAGTGGGGGCATATTTAAGTCAGGAAGCTCTGGATATAGATGAGTTGATGGAAGTTCTAGGTCTGACAGACCACCAAATGAAGTTTCCAAATCAATTGTCAGGTGGCCAGCAACAGAGGACTGCCATAGCTAGGGCCTTGTCAAAGGGGCCAGCCATACTACTATGCGATGAGCCTACGGGAGCTTTGGACTACAAGACTGCCAAGGACGTATTGGAGATGATACAAAAAATAAATAAAGAATACAAAAGCACCATTATAATTGCTAGTCATAATATTGCTATTGCCCAAATGTCACATGAAGTTTTGAGTCTTCATGATGGCACTATTTTGGAACACAAGATAAATGACAAGCTAGTAGATGCTAGAGATTTGGTTTGGTAGGTGTAGCTTATGAGAAAAGTAGGTAAAATGAAAAATCCTCTGAATAAGAGAATTTTTAGGGAATTAAGGTCTAATATAGGTAGATATGGATCTATATTTATAGTCATGTTTATGACAGTATCCTTTATATCGTCATTTTTTATAGCTCAAAATTCTGTCAAGATATCATATGATGATAGTCATATAAAGGGTAAAGTTGAGGATGGATATATAGAGTTTGACAGGGCCTTGAAAGAAGATGAGAAAAAAATTTTTAAGGATAATAAGGTTAGGGCCTACGAAAATTTCTATTTGTCTATAAGATCCAAGTCTGATAAATTATTTATAGTATACATAAATAGGAATCAGGTAAATATTCCTGGTTTACATGAAGGTCGATATGCTGATAATGACGGTGAGATAGTACTGAACGTTAACTATGCCAGGGAAAATAATATATCTCTTGGTGACAATTTATATCTACCAGACTCACCAACTGATATTGATAATTTAAGTCAAAAAGGTATAAAGGTGGTTGGCCTAGTTGCATTTCCAGATTATAGCTGTCTACTTAGAAGACAGGGAGATATCTTGATGGACAACAAAAATCTTTGTGTGGCGAGTGTAAATCAAAATACATTTGAAAGATTAGTCAAGAAGGGATACGGAATAAAGTATAAATATTCATATAGGTTAGAAGAGCCGACTACTGACAAGAAGGACCAGTCTGACAAGCTAGAAGACCTTGTTGATGACTTTGTCGATAAGGGGCTGGTTCCTGTAAATGCACAAAATAAGTATGGAAATTCTAGAATTTCTTATGTAATGGATGATATGGGTGGTGATGTACCTATGATGACATCCTTGATGGTTATAGTCCTACTGGTCATGGCCTTTATATTTGCAGTGCTAGTTCAGAATATGATAGAAGATGAGGCTAGCGTGATAGGTAGTCTGCTATCTTTTGGTTATAGCAAGGGAAGCCTAGTATGGCATTATATAAAACTCCCAATATATGTCACAATAGTATCTGTATTTCTTGGAAATTTGGTGGCCTATACTTTAATGAAGGATATTTATCTGGGGCTATACACTTCTAACTATTCTCTATTTCCAACAAAGATACATCTAGACGCCTATGCATTTATATTGACTAGTTTGATACCTTTATGCCTCATGCTTTTGGTAAATTCTGTATTTATATATAGAAAGTTAAGGCTGAGTCCACTGAGATTTCTGAGGAGAGATTTGGCTAGTCATAGACAGAAAAAGGCCGTTAAGTTGCCAAGTTTGTCGTTTTTATCAAGATTTAGGATGAGGGTATTTTTAAAGAATAAGGCCAGCTATTTAGTCTTGTGCCTTGGATTGCTATTGGGAAATATTCTTTTGATATATGGCTTGTCGATAGAGAGTTTGATTGATGGTTATATGAATGATATAGAAAAATCCATGCCATCAAGCTATCAAACTATTATCAAGGGTCCGCTTGAAAAAGAGGTGGAGATAAGATTAAGAGAGTCTATGCTAAAGAAAGACAAAAATATATTCGATAATCCAAGTTATGAGCAAGAGGACAAGGTCCTGGCAGATATACTGAAGCTTGATAGGGATAAGGTGAATCCATTTACTATTTATGGGGTAAAAATAAGGGACAAGACCTTTAATGAGGATATAAAGGTCAATGTATATGGTAGTAATTTGGATGGAGCCTATATAAAAGACCGGCTAGTCAGGGGTAGTGGTCATGCTACTGAGGAAGAAGACAAGAAGACTAGCAAGGGTAGGACGGATGACCAAAAGGACAAAAACGAAGAGCCGTATGACGTCTATATTTCAGAAGGTTTGATGAATAGATTTAGCATAAAAAGAGGAGACCTTGTTAGCTTGAGTGACGAAAATAGGAGTAAAAAATATAAGGTAAGGGTAGTTGGTAACACTGATTTATTTGCGACCTCAATGGCCATAGTTATGGATAGGAAAGATTGCAATAGAATGATTGGTATGAAAAAAGCATATTATAATGGCATATTTACAGATAGAAAAATAAATGTTGATGACAAGGAATTAGCTGCTGTTATAAATTCATCTGATATGAAAAAAATCGCCAAGCAGTTTATGGTGAATTTCAAGAGTTTAATGCCTGTAATAGTTGCCATATCAGTGATAATATACCTAGTAGTCATGTATGTACTGACTAAGACAATCGTGGACAAGTACAAGGAGTCAATTTCTTATCTCAGGATATTTGGCTACTACGACAAGGAGATAGAAAAGGTATTTATCAGGGTATCTACAATAGCAATTGTTTTTTTTCTAGTGGTGTTAATACCCCTAGAAAGGTATTTGGTAACTATTTTTGTAAGAGTGGCCTTTTATAAGTTTGACGGATATATTAGCCCACACATACCTGCCTATATATACCTAGCAACAGTAATATGTGGTATCCTGGTGTATTTATTAAATCGCTGGATTCTAATCAAAAAGATCAAAGGTATTAATATGGCGGAAGTTTTAAAAGATAGGTAAATTGGATAAAGACGATTACAAGTATATAAATTTGGTATAGAAATAAAATCCAAGTAAATATCACAGAGGTATTTGCCTGGATTTTATTTATAATTTTTGATAAGTAAAAAGTATATCTACTTAACAAAAACCAGTTCTAAAATTCTGCCATCCTCAGTAGAAAGGTCGGGTTTAAAGGTATAGCCATCTTCCTTGAAGGATTTTAAACCCTCAATAGTATCAATTTTGTTTTGGGCAAGATACCTTACCATAAGGCCTCGAGCTGTCTTTGAAGCGGTAGACTGACTCTTGAGGATACCATTTTTGTCTTGTTTAAAGTTACAGCTAACATAAGTTATAGGGACATCATTTTCGATGTCCTTTTCTATATATTTTTTAATTGCTTTGGAGTATTCAGTTGAGGCAAGATTTAAAATAATATTTCCATCTTGATCAACACCTGCGTTTGAGTCAGATACAATAGAGATTTTTTGAGTTTCCAGCTCCTTTTTAAGTAGTTGGTAGATTGAATCACCCCAAAAATTATATAGGTTTTTAGAAGCATCTACACACAGTCTTGTCTGCATTTCCAGCCTGTAAGGGTAGATACGATCCAAGGGGATAAGAGGACCATAGAGGCCACTCAGTATAAACAAATGCTCCTGCAGGTAGTCAAGAGACGACCTATCAAGACTGGATGGATTGATGGCCTTGTACTGGATGCCACTGTAGGCAAATAGTGCGGGTAGGCCACAAGCATCAAACTTGAAGTTGGAAAACCTATTGTAATTCAAATCTGCAATGTCAGGATTTACCTTCATAAGAGATGTCAGCTCGTCTACAGAAAATTTCTTTAATTCATCCATTACAAGCCTAGTCTTGTCAATTAAAGCAGGCAAGGTCTTTGCTACATCATTATCTATATATTCCAAGATGTCCTTGGGTAGACTATCGAGGTCTTGATTAAATCCCTTAGCAGGAGATATAAAAATTATCATAAAAGTATCCTTTCTTTAATAAATGTAATATAGGGTTGATTGTATAATCAATTTGTACAACTGAATAAAAAAATGATTCATTGCAAATCCTGTATTAAAATATAAGTTACCACACAAATACAAACAGGAGGATCACAATGAATCAACTTAATTTTAACACAAAAAAGAGAAACTTTAAACACTTAAGCGAGTATGAAAGAGGAGAAATTTATGCCATGATCAAATTAGGCTGTTCAATATCCTCTCACTTTTTACAAAATTCGAACAAATCAAAGCCTAAATTTACTTATAATTCGTAAATTTGGGCTTTTTTTAAATATTTTTCAAAAAAACTATTGAAAAAAACTGCACATTACGTTATCATTTTAGTATAAAGGTTCGTCTAAATAAGAATTATATGGATATAATCGTCTTAAAACAGTCATATTAGTTTATATATTAAGAAAATAAATAAAACAAAAATTTTAAGACAGTGGAAGGTTTTTTACCTAGATTTACTAAATTGAAAAGGAGAATTATAATATGAAAATTGCGGTGGTTATGGGTTCAAAGTCAGATTTACCAAAGCTTGAGTCCGGCATAGAATTGATAAAGAGTTACGGCATAGAGGTTGTAGTTAGAATACTTTCAGCCCACAGGACTCCAATAGAATTAACTGATTTTTTGGATGAGATAAAGGATGATACGGATGTTATAATAGCGGCGGCTGGAAAGGCAGCCCACCTACCAGGTGTTATAGCTGCCCAGACCTTGATACCGGTAGTTGGTCTACCGATCAAGTCATCTACAATGGACGGTTTGGATTCATTATTGTCAATTGTTCAGATGCCAAGCGGTATTCCGGTTGCAACTGTGACTATAGATTCGGGTACAAATGCGGCTTTGATGGCAATTCAGATAGCTAGTGTCAAGTACCCAGTATTAAGAAACAAGCTAGCAGGCTATAGGAAAGAAATGGAAGAAAAGGTTCTAGCTGATGATGCTTCAGTAGAATTTTAGATAAATTAGAAAAATATATGCGGTTACAAGGGGGTCAAAATGCTTACTTACAAGAGTTCAGGTGTAGATATAGATGAAGGAAACAGAGCGGTAGATTTAATTAAGAATAAGATTAAGGGAACTTATGATTCAAACGTAATTGGTGATCTAGGAAACTTTAGTGGATTATATTCTTTAAAGGACTTTATGGGAATGGAAGAGCCAGTCCTACTAGCATCAACTGATGGTGTTGGTACTAAATTGAAGATTGCCCAGTTGATGGACAAGCATGATACAGTTGGTATAGACCTAGTTGCCATGTGTGTCAACGACTTGATTTGTCAGGGGGCTAGGCCAATGTTCTTCCTAGACTATATAGCCCTAGGCAAGTTGGTTCCAGAGCATATAGAAAAGGTTGTTGGAGGTATAGCTGACGGTTGTAAGATGAGTGGCTGTGCCCTAATAGGTGGGGAGACTGCTGAAATGCCAGGTATGTACGGTCAAGATGACTACGATTTGGCAGGTTTCTCAATAGGTATAGCTGACAAGAAGAAGATAGTTAGTGGCCATGATGTAAAGGCTGGAGATGTCCTAGTTGGCATATCTTCAAGTGGTATCCATTCAAATGGTTTCTCATTTATCAGAAAGATCTTCTTGGAAGAATACAAGTACGAATTGGACAAGCATATAGATGAATTGGGTATGTCATTGGGTGATGCAATGCTAACACCTACAAAGATATACGTTAAATTGGCCCTTGATGCCCTAGCTAAGCATGATATCAAGGCTATAGCCCATATTACAGGTGGTGGCCTAATAGAAAATATAGTTAGAGTAATACCTAAGGGACTAGGTCTTGATATAGATACTAAGTCTTGGGACAAGCCAGCTATATTCAAGATGATAGAAGGTTTTGACGCCATAGAAAAGAGAGAGCTACACAAGAGCTTTAACATGGGTGTTGGTCTTGTGATGATAGTTGATAAGGCCGAGGCTCCAAAGCTAGTTGACTACATCAATAATAGACCAAGTGACAATGTAGATTTTGTAGATGATAAGTACAAGGTCCTTATGCAGGATAAGGCATATATCATAGGTAGTGTTGTAGATTCACATGAGGGTGTAGACCTAATATAGATTGAGTAGAAGAGGTAATTGGATGAAAAATATAGCTGTACTAGTATCTGGTGGTGGAACAAACCTACAGTCTATAATAGATGCTGCCGAGGATGGCAAGATAAATGGTCAGGTAAAACTGGTAATATCTAATAAAGAAGGTGCTTATGGTCTTGAAAGGGCTAGAAAGCACAAGATAAGGGCAGTATTTGAAAAGGATGAGCAGGCTATCATAGACATTATGAAAGAAAACGAGATAGACCTAGTTGTCCTAGCAGGTTTCTTAAAGATACTTAGTTCAAACTTTACTAGGGCATTTGAAAATAAGATAATAAATATTCACCCATCCCTAATACCGTCATTCTGTGGCAAGGGCTATTATGGACTAAAGGTTCATGAGGCAGCTGTGGAATATGGTGTAAAGGTAAGTGGCGCTACTGTTCATTTTGTCGATGAAAATGCGGATACAGGCCCAATTATCAGACAGGATACAGTAGAGGTCTTTGCAGATGATACAGCGGAAGACCTACAGCAGAGGGTCTTGAAGATAGAACACAAGATTTTGAGTCAGGTAGTTGCTGATTACTGTGATGATAAGATAAAGATAGTAGGAAGAAAAGTATTTATAGAAGATTAGTGTGAAAGGGGTACATAGAATTGAAGAGAGCTTTAATAAGTGTTACAGATAAGACAGGTCTTGTAGAGTTTGGTAAGAAATTAAATGAGTTTGGATATGAGATAATCTCAACAGGAAACACATTTAAGAAGCTAGATGAAGCAGGTGTAAAGGTAATGCAGGTAGAGTCAGTTACAAATTTCCCAGAAATATTGGACGGTAGAGTAAAGACTCTTAACCCATATATCCATGGTGGAATCTTGTACAGAAGAGACCTTGATTCACATGTAGATACAGTCAAGGAATTAAATATAGGTTCAATAGATATGGTAGTAGTCAGCCTATATGACTTCGAAGGAGCTGTTAGAAGTGGCAAGTCTCATGAAGAAATAGTTGAAAATATAGATATAGGTGGACCATCAATGATTAGGTCTGCGTCAAAGAACTACAAGGATGTAACAGTTGTTGTAGACATAGCTGACTATGACATGGTAATAGACAAGTTGGCCCAGGGTGGTTTGACTGAAGAAGATAGAAGACAGCTTGCCTATAAGGCTTTTGCTACAACTGCTAGGTATGATACTTTAATATCTACATATTTTGCAGGTGTAGTTGGAGACCAGTACCCAGATATATTAAATCTTACATTTGAGAAGGATACGGAGCTTAGGTATGGAGAAAATGGTCACCAGAGAGGATTTATGTACTCACAGCCTAATGCAAATAATCCAATTATAAACTATGAACAGTTACATGGTAAGGAACTGTCATTCAATAATATAAATGACCTAGCTGGTTGCCTGGAATTTATGAGAGAATTCAAGGATTCAGACCAGGTTTGCAGTGTGGCTATCAAGCATTCTAACGCCTGTGGTCTTGGGCTTGCTGATAGTGTTTATGATGCCTATATGAAGTGTTTTGAGGCTGACAAGGTTTCAATCTTCGGTGGTATCCTAGGTATTACATCAAAGATAGACAAGGCTACTGCTGAGAAGATAAATGAGATATTCTTGGAAATAGTTGTTGCTTATGACTTTGACGAAGATGCTCTAGAAGTTTTAAAGAAAAAGAAGAACCTAAGAATATTAAAGCTAGCTAAGATAGAAGATAGCAAGCAGCCATACGATATGAAGTATCTTGATGGTAAGCTACTTGTTCAGGATAAGGATACCAAGCTTTCTGACAAGACTGAAGTTGTGACTAAGGTCCAGCCAACAGATGACCAGTTGAAGGATATGGAATTTGGTATGAAGGTTGCTAAAAACTTAAAATCTAATGCCATAGCAATAGTTAAGGACGGTCAGACACTAGCAGTAGGTTGTGGTCAGACATCTAGAATATGGGCACTTAGCAATGCTATAGAAAATAATAAAAATGAAAAGAATTTTGAAGGTGCTGTCCTAGCATCTGATGCCTTCTTCCCATTCGATGACTGCGTTAGACTAGCAGCTGAGTATGGTATCAAGGCTATAGTTCAGCCAGGTGGATCTATCAGGGATGAGGATTCAGTAAAGGCTTGTGATGAACTAGGTATCAGCATGGTATTTACAGGAATCAGGCACTTCAAACATTAATTAATAATAGGTCAGGTGCATAAATTTCTATGCACCTATACTTGCTATATAGAATTGATAGGTCATGTAGTGTAAATTGTGGGAGATTTACCTATTTACTAGCTATTATGATGACTAGATAAAAATAGGAGGAAGACAAGTATGAAGATTTTAGTTGTAGGTGGTGGAGGAAGAGAGCACGCCATCTGTTGGAAACTGAGCCAAGAAAAAAATGTAGAAAAAGTATACTGTGCGCCTGGTAATGCAGGTATAGCATCGCTAGCAGAGTGTCTTGATATAAAGGATACTGAATTAGATAAATTAGCAGACTTTGCAGAGGCAAACCAGATAGACCTAACAGTTGTAGGTCCAGAAGTTCCACTAGTAATGGGTATTTCAGATGTATTTGCCAAGAGGGGCTTGAGGGTATTCGGACCAGATGCCTCTTGCTCTAGACTAGAAGGAAGCAAGCTTTTCTCTAAGGAATTTTTCGTGAGACACGATATTCCGACTGCCAAGTACAAGGAGTATACAGACATAGACAAGGCCATAGAGGAAATTGATTCTTTTGGTTATCCAGTAGTTATAAAGGCTGATGGTCTAGCTGCTGGTAAGGGGGTTGTAATACCTGAAAACAGAGAGGATGCAATCGATACCCTAAAGATGATAATGGCAGACAAGAAGTTTGGGGATGCTGGTAACCTAGTAGTAGTTGAAGAATTCCTAACAGGAATTGAAACATCAATACTTGCCTTTGTAGACAAGAATACCATCATACCTATGGAATCTGCCAAGGACCACAAGAAGATATTTGAACTAGAAAAGGGACCAAATACAGGTGGTATGGGAACTTTCTCACCTAGTACAATATATACTGACGACTTAGCAAAGAAGGTATATGATGAAGTCTTGATAAAGTCCCTAAAGGGCTTCCAGGCTGATGGCCTAGACTACAGGGGTATCCTATTTGTAGGTCTGATGATTACTTCAAAAGGGGAGAAGGTCCTAGAATTTAATTGTAGGTTTGGAGACCCAGAGACCCAGTCAGTCTTGATGAGGTTGGACACTGACCTAAGCGAAATAATGATGGCAATTACAGAAGATAGGCTAGCGGACGTGGACATCAAGTACTCAGATGATGCGGCGGCTTGTGTAGTATTGGCATCAGGTGGCTATCCAGAAGCTTACGAAAAGGGCAAGGAAATTACAGGACTAAATGATGTCGATGATAGCATAGTAGTATTCCATAGTGGTACTAAGTTTGACGGAAATAAGATAGTTACAAATGGTGGTAGGGTCCTAGGTGTTTGCTCTAGGGGCAAGGACGTAGAGGCAGCTGCCAAGAATGTATACAAAAATATAGAAAAGATTAGTTTTAAAGGAATGCACTATAGAAAGGATATAGGGGTTGATTATGAGCAAGGTAAGTAGAGTTTTTGTTGAGAAGAAGGACGGATTTGATTTAGAGTCTGTTGCAGTGCAAAATGACATAAAGGAAAGCCTACATATAGCTGTTGGCAAGCTAAGGGTAATCAATAGGTATGACGTAGAAGGCATAGGTCAGGAAGCCTACAAGAAGGTGGCTGAAACTATCTTGTCTGAGCCTAACCTAGACAAGGTATACTATGAAGAAATACCAGGTCTAGCTGATGAGAGAGTTTTTGCTATAGAGTACCTACCAGGCCAGTATGACCAGAGGGCTGACTGGGCATCAATGTGTGCTGAAATAGTAAATGACGGCAAGAGACCTGACATAAATTCTGCCAGGGTAATAGTGATTGAAAATACTATTAGTGACCAAGACTTTGCCAAGATAAAGGACTACCTAATCAATGCAGTTGACTCTAGAGAGGCATCACTTGACAAGCCAGAAACACTAGCAGTTGAATATGAAATACCAGAGACAGTTTCTACCCTTGATGGCTTTATAGACCTAGACCTTGCAGGCCTAGAAAAATTGCTAGATGATATGGGTCTAGCTATGACTATAGAGGACCTAAAGTGCATCCAGAATTATTTCAAGGACGATGAGAAGAGGAACCCAACTATAACTGAAATAAAGGTTCTAGATACATATTGGTCAGACCACTGTAGACATACTACATTTATGACTAGACTAGCTAATGTAGATATAGCAGGTGGTAGGTTCACTGATATAGTAAAGGATACTTATGACCAGTACCTAGCAGATAGGAAGTTTGTCTATGGAGACAGGGACAAGGATATTTGTTTGATGGATATGGCTACAGTAGCTATGAAAAAATTGAAGAAGGAAGGCAAGCTAGCAGACCTTGACGAGAGTGAAGAGATAAATGCTTGTTCAATAAACATAGACGTAGAAATAGACGGCAAGAAGGAAGAATACCTTCTAATGTTCAAGAACGAAACACACAACCACCCAACAGAAATAGAACCATTTGGTGGTGCAGCTACTTGTCTGGGTGGAGCTATCAGAGACCCATTGTCAGGTAGGTCATATGTATACCAGGCCATGAGGGTGACAGGTTCAGCAGACCCAAGAACTTCACTAGAAGATACACTAGCAGGCAAGCTAATGCAGAAGAAGATAACTACAGAGGCAGCTAGTGGTTATTCTTCATACGGTAACCAGATAGGTCTATCAACTGGCCAGGTAGCAGAAGTTTATGATGAAAATTTCGTTGCCAAGAGAATGGAAGTTGGTGCGGTAATAGCAGCAGCTCCAAAGGAAAATGTAATTAGAAAGAGACCAGAGGCTGGAGATGTAATCATCCTACTAGGTGGAAAGACTGGTAGAGATGGTTGTGGAGGAGCTACAGGATCGTCTAAGGAACATAGCGAAGAGTCTATATCTACTTGTTCTGCAGAGGTTCAGAAGGGTGACGCCCCTAACGAAAGAAAGATTCAGAGATTCTTTAGAAATCCAGAAGCTGTAAAGATGATAAAGAGATGTAACGACTTTGGTGCAGGTGGTGTATCAGTTGCAATCGGTGAAATAGCCGAATCACTAGATATCAACCTTGACCTAGTTCCAAAGAAGTATGATGGTCTAGATGGTACTGAGCTAGCTATATCAGAATCTCAGGAAAGAATGGCAGTAGCTATAGAAGCTGAAAATATGGATAGATTTATAGAACTAGCAGGCCTTGAAAACCTACAGGCAACTCACGTAGCTACAGTTACAGACACAGGCTACCTAAGAATGTTCTGGAATGGAAAGGATATAGTAAATATAAGAAGAGCCTTCCTAGATACAAATGGATCAAAGCAGGATACAGACATAAAGGTAGAATTTATAGATCCAGAATCTAGCTACGTAGACTTGACTAGTGTGACTAGTAAGTTTGACTCTATAGAAGACAAGTATTTGGCAGCTATGTCGGACCTAAATACTTGCTCACAGAGGGGTCTAGTAGAGAAGTTTGACAATACAATAGGTGGAAATACAATTATCATGCCACTAGGTGGTAAGTACCAGGCTACACCAGCCAATGGTATGGTTGCCAAGATACCAGTATTGGGTGGAGAGACTAATACATCATCAATTATGACATTTGGATATAATCCAAAGATAGGTAAGTGGTCTACATTCCACGGAGCCATGAATGCAGTAGTTGAATCTGTTGCCAAGCTAGTAGCCCTAGGTGGTGACTACTCAACAGCTAGGTTGACATTCCAGGAATACTTTGAAAAGCTAGGCCAGGATGCTAGAAAGTGGGCAAAGCCATTCTCAGCCCTACTAGGTGCCTACTATGCCCAGTCAAACTTTGAGATACCAGCAATAGGTGGTAAGGACTCAATGAGTGGAACATTCAAGGATATAGATGTACCGCCAACACTAGTATCATTTGCAGTAAATACAGAAGATGCCAAGAATATAGTTTCTCAGGAATTTAAGGTTGCAGGTCATGCCCTTGTCCTAGTTGAAACACCTCAGAAGGACTATGCCTTCCCAGATTTCGATATAATGAAGAAGAACTTTGATGTAATACACAAGGCAGCCTTAGCAGGTAAGCTAAAGGCAACATATGCCCTAGGTTATGGTGGTCTAGGTGAAGCAATTGCCAAGATGGCCTTTGGTAACAGAATAGGATTCAAGTTTGATGACCAGCTAGCCAGCAGGTTTGAAAATAGGGATGACCTATTCAGACAGAGCTATGGTTCTATCCTAGTTGAAATAGACCAGGCAGACCTAGGAGCCCTAGAGGGAGCAAATTATGTCCTAGTAGGTCAGACAATAGATCAGCCAGTAATAGACGTATTCGGTCAGGAGGTAAGCCTAGACAAGCTATATGCTGAATATGAAAAGACTCTAGAACCAATCTTCCCAACTAAGGCAAAGAAGGTAGTGACAGATAGGATAGAAAATATCAGCTACAAGTTAGACTCCAAGCCAGCCAAGTCATCACTTAGCATAGTCAAGCCAAGAGTATTCCTACCAGCCTTCCCAGGAACTAACTGTGAATATGATTCAGCTAGGGCCTTTGAAAGAGCAGGAGCTGAGGCTTATATAGGCGTATTTAGAAATATGACATATGCAGACATAGAGTCTTCAATAGACATGATGGTAGAAGAAATCAAGAAGAGCCAGATCATCATGATACCAGGTGGATTCTCAGCTGGTGACGAGCCAGATGGTTCAGCCAAGTTTATAGCCACAGTATTCAGAAATCCTAAGATAGAAGAGGCTGTAATGGATCTAATCAAGAATAGAGATGGTCTAATGATAGGTATCTGTAATGGATTCCAGGCCCTAATCAAGCTAGGACTAGTACCGTATGGTGAAATCAAGACACCAACAGCAGATATGCCTACCTTGACATACAATAATATAGGTCGTCACCAGGCCAAGATAGTTCAGACTAGGGTAGCATCAAATAAGTCACCTTGGTTGGCAGGCACAGAAGTTGGAGACATCCACTCAATCGCTATATCTCACGGTGAAGGTAAATTCGTAGCCAGGGATGAAGTTATGAAGGTCCTAATAGAAAATGGTCAGATAGCAACACAGTATGTAGACTTTGACGGAAATGCTACATATGATATAGACTTTAACCCTAATGGTTCATACTGGGCAGTAGAAGGTATTACTTCAGATGATGGTAGAATACTTGGTAAGATGGGTCACTCAGAAAGAAGAGGAGACCATGTAATCAAGAATATCATAGGGGAAAAGGACCAGAAGTTATTTGAATCTGGTGTTAAGTACTTCAAATAAGACTTTAATTTAATTATGAAAACTAATAGAACTTGCAGTAACCTGGACTAAGAATTAGTCTTAAATGAATTCTTGTTTGGATAATTTATATTGTATAGCAGGCAATATATTTTTGATAATACATGTATGTTTTTCTACTTATATAAAATGATAATTAGACCTCGAGTAAGGACATTCGGTTATGAATTTACATAATATCGAGGCGTATGTGAAGGCAGAAAATCCGCCTGCTTGCAGATTCGGATTTTCCTGAACAGAGCCATGATATTACAAATTCATAGAGAGTCCTACTGAGGTCTAATAGAATTTTATAACGGTTCTTTGTCAACTAGCGTTGATGAATAAAATCCGAAATTTATGCGACAGCAT
>NZ_JRNB01000068.1 GCF_000758885.1 Peptostreptococcus sp. MV1
TTACGACTTTGAAAGCATTTTTGTTACCATCAACGCTATATATTATAGAACCTATAAAAAAGCAGCCGTACCGATAAAGCTGAGGGTTTGTGCCAACCTGTCAATCGGTGCAGCTGCTGTATTGTAGTTTGGTTTATGCTCGCCACATTTGCCATGCACCCCTGACGATGGGGACATTTCCGGTCTCCGCTGGCGCGGCTGTCATAACTCCGCAGCGTCGTTTTACTCGTGCGCCGCAGGGTTCCTCCCAAGTCTTTAGGAGGCCGTGAGGAAGTATCTTTAAGCCTCCATGCAGTCATCGCACCCGAAATGCTGCTTTCGGGGTTCAGGCTGGCGTTGATCGCTCTGAACAGTTCTGTTCATCACCTCATGGGGCTGTCCATCTTCGCAGCGCGCCTGATTCGCTCGTACATGGGTTATGTACTGGAAATGCCGTCTATTCAGTTGTCAAGCTGCACGAGGGAGATAGACCCCCTCACTTATTTCCCCGTTGGGAAAGCAGTTTAGCAACCGATTTCAGAATAATTCTTCAAAAATTTTTCTCAGCTTCAACAGTAGTGCCTGTTTTCTCTTATTGACCGCCTGATGTGAAATGTGCAGCATATTCCCAACTTCCTGCTCTGTTTTTTCCTGATAGAAAAGCAGAGAAATCAGTTTTCACTCCTCATCGGTTAATTGAGCCAAACAAAAGCGTATCCGTTCCGCTTCCAGAGGTTCCAATGCAAGCTGTTCTACGCTTTTTCCGGGTGTGGCAAACTGCCTGTCCTGTTCCAGCAGGCGCTCATAGGAATCCTCTCTGCTGGGCAGGAAAGTCGCTGTGTCTTTCTGGAACTTCTCCGTTTTCAGATCGTAGGAAAAGTATTCTTCTTTTCACTCGTAGTGCTGATACACGCGGTAAACCTGTTTGCTTACCAGTACAGCCTGTCCATCTATGTAAAAATAATAATTCGCCCTTTCTTCCTGTTTTTTGCTCATAGCCATTACCTCCAAGAGTTTGAAAAGTATGTGGTTTTAAAACTCTCGTAAGGTGGAGAACGGCAGCGTGGGAATATGGCAAAACAAAACGGACACGGGCATGGGAATATTCCATGTCTATGTCCGCCCTATATTGTTGCTTTTTTATTACTACTGTTAGTTCCCATAAAGGCCATGATAAACCAGTAGGTAGCAAACGACTTTTTAAGGATTCTGGCGCAGTTTCACGGCCAGATTTTCTTTGTTAAGAGGACCTGCCACGAGCAGACAGGTCATTGTCTTTTTGCATTATCATCTCCTCCTAAGCAAAAATAGCAACACATAATAGCTATAAAAAAGCAACTATCCAATCATTTCACATAATATTTGTAAACCGTAAAATATTATGTGAGGTGACGGAGAATGGATAAAAAAATACGACTTATGGATTTTTCGTTTGGGACATCCTTGCGGAATGCCAGAGAAAAACGAAACTATAAGAGAGAACAGATTGCGGAGCGTGCAGAAATCAGTCCTCGTTTTTTAGCGGCCATAGAAAGCGGCAGGCGCAAGCCGAGCCTGGATGTCCTGATTCGCCTTGTCAATGCCATTGGCGCTTCTTTTGATGAGATTCTTGCACTGCAGGTGAACGCAGACAGCGAAATCGTTGACCGGATCATGCGGTTGGTTCCACAATGCAGCCAGCGGGATCAGAAGTTGCTGCTTGCCCTGGTTGACAAAATGCTGGATACCAAAGAGAAGAAAGCTGACAAATAATGCGGTCGGGTGTATTGCCCGGCCGCATTGCTCTGTCCGTTACTGTATGGGCCAACTATTTTCCCTTTTGAGAGGAATAGTAATCCCGAAGTTTCTCAAAGGATTCTATACTGATATTGTGTTCCATCCGGCAGGCATCGTATTCCGCTCTCTTGGGATCAACGCCTGCGGCGATGAGCTTGTCGCGGAAGAAACAGTGCCGCTCGTAAATTTTCTCAGCAACTTCGCGACCCATATCGGTCAGATGGAGAAAGTGATCTTCATCCATTGTGAGAAAGCCGCCATCCCGTAAAATCACTACCGCACGGCACACGCTGGGCTTTGACACCTCCATGTGCCGGGACACATCCACGGAGCGTACCATGCCTTTCTTTTTCTGGATTACCAACACAGCCTCCAGATAGTCCTCGCCGGAAGCGTGCAGTTTTTTACCAGGAGGCATTGACTGCATCTGCTTCTTGCTCGTGGGAGAAGAAAGCCCTTAAGAGACCCACAGCCTCCCCGTCCATAGGTCGGTGCCACAGCACCTTGCTCCCCTGAATGAACAACAGGTAGGTGCAGCATTTATAAATAAGTTCCGGGTCATGTGTAATCAGGAACAGGCTCTTTCCCAGTTTTTTCAGGCGGTTTAAGTTGTCTGATACCTCCAGCATATGCCGGTAATCCAATCCGCTGGTAGGCTCGTCAAATATCAGAATCTTTTTGTCCGAGGCTATTGCACTGCCAATCGCCACCCTCTGTTTTTCACCGCCTGACAGGGACATGGGGTGCAGCTTTGCCTTCTCCAACAGGTCAAGGCTTGTCAGTATCTCCTTGGCGCAGGCTGTGTCTGCTTTCTCGTCCTCGCCATCCATACTAAGCAACAATTCGTCCAGCACATCTTCCGTGAATAGCTGATGATTTACATCCTGCATGACCATATAGGAGATATGCCTGCGCTGCTTCGCGTCATAGGAGGCCCCATCCATTTCAAGCACACCTCTCGCTTTTTTATCTAGACCGCACAGACACCGGGCGAAGGTGGATTTTCCTGCGCCGTTGTTTCCGATGATACCTATAATCTCGCCTTGAGGCAAGTTTAGGTCTGGAACATCCACATTGAGGGGGCCGTGCTTTTCATAGGAGAACCGGAACCCTTTGATATGCAATTTCGGAGCGGTCGGTTTGGGGGCAGCCTCCGGTGGAAGGTTGAATGGATCAAGGGCACGTAGCCCCATTACCTGTAAAGTTTCGGGGGACAATGCTTGAAATTGCTGCCTTGTAAATTCCTTGCTGATCTCTCCATGTTTCATGTAGATAATGCGATCAGCTAAAGGAACAAGATAATAAAGCCGATGTTCCGCTACCAAAATAGTTTTTTGCTCGCATTGCCAACGGCGAATGACTTGAATTAAATCTTCAATCGTTGCAATGTCCAAATTTGAGGAAGGTTCATCCAACACGAAAATATCTGGATGGATCGCATCCGCCGAGGCACAGGCAATTTTTTGTTTTTCGCCACCTGATAATGCAAACAGGCTTCGGTTTAACAGCTTTTCCAGTTTCAAGCTCTTTGCAGTATCTTCAAGCCGCTTTGTCATTTCAGGAACCGGTAATCCCATATTCTCGCACCCGAACACAATCTCACTGGTGGTATCCACATTGTAGAATTGTGTTCTTGGGTTTTGGAATACAGACCCCACACGTTGCCCGATTTGATAAAGAGGATAGTCTTTTAACTCTTTCCCATCTAAAAGGACTTGCCCGGTCAGCTTCCCGCCGTAATAATGCGGGATCAGGCCGTTGATTAGCCGGGTCAGCGTCGTCTTGCCGCAACCGGACTCTCCGCAGAGCAGGATGGTTTCGCCATCCTGGATTGTCAGATTGATATGGTTCAGGTTATTTTGGGTTTCTCCACTCTCATAAGTAAAGGAAACATCTTTCAATTCAATCACAGTATCACCTCCTTACCACGGACTGAAAAAGTATGTGGAGAGCAGTGCGGCTCCGGCAATCAGCACCACCAGTAGATCCCAGCCAGTAAAACCGACCTTTGTGATATTGGTGCGCTGGACCGGGTTATCCAGGCCGCGGGTCAGGGCCGCCGCAGAGAGATCATCCCCGATTTTGACCACCGAGATCATCAGGGGAATAAAACGGTATTCAATCAGAGCGGCGGGGTTTTGCCAGAATTTCTTTGTTCCGAACTGAACCTCACGCATTCGCATGGCATCTTTGATGGCTGCCGACTCCTCTTGCATAGTGGGGATGAATCGAAACAGGACGGAGAGTGGAATGGTGATCTGCCGCCCAATGTGCATCCGGCCCAGCGCGGTAATGCACTCGCTGGCCGTAGTGGATTTGATGATGTAGGCCCCCATCACATAGGCCGGAAACAGCCGCAGGACCAGCCCCACCAGCAGGACTACCAGCATATTGACGATCATGGGGAACTGGACTGAGTTCTGGATGGCCTGCACAAACAGCCCCACCACAAACAGGCAGAAGAACACGGTTGCCGTTTTATACTGCCGGTTAGTCAACAGCAGGATAAATGGGATCATCGCTACCGCAATCATAAAGGCGGTGTGGCTGTATAGGAATTCTGCAGTAGCGACAACGGCCATTAGCAAAAGCTTGGTTCGTGGGTCCAAGCAAAAGCCTGTTCTGTTTTCAGCAACTGCTTGAAGCTGCTCCATTACACAATTCCCGCTCTTTCAAAGTGTTTTTTCAGCATTTTATGGCCCAGAAGCGCGCCCAGAATACCGCCCACAAACAGCAGCGCAAAGCCCACATACATCATCCAGGAGGGCATCATGGATTGCAAAGTGTTTGCGTACTGATCACCCATGGAGGTATGAATGTTTTCCCAATATGCTTCACCGGCAAACCAGAGATTGGCGGGGCAGCCCATGAAGCCGAGACAAAAGCAGGCATAGCTCAGAACAGTGACCTTAAATTTCTGATAGCCGCCGATTTTGAGCACGACATCGCTTAGAATACCGCCGAGAAACCAGCCGAGCAGGCCAATCCATCCATAACCAATGAGGTAGAAGAAAATACCACCAATAGTGCCGGTAATGGTAAGCATTCCGAATTTTCTGATTTTCGTGTAATACAGCATCATAGGGATGCCGCAAACGATCGGCCAGATCAGGAACAAGAACGGGTATACTACCGGCAACGCAGTCAGCAGTCCAACAACAAAGAAAACAACCAAGGTCATGGCAGAATAGATGCCGATGTTAATAAGGTCTTTACCTGTGAGTTTATTTGTATTTTCCATTTTCAAAAAGTCCTTTCCATATAATTAGATAAATAAATGAGAAACAAAAATTTCTTTATGCAAAAGCAATGCTACAGACGCACCTCCTATATATAGTTAGACTACGCTAACTTATGGTTAAAAATTTTGGGGATCAAATCCCCAAAACGTTTTGCCACCCGGAACTGAAAAAAGTGGCTAATGTATGAGCGTATTTTATCGCAGCATCTTTTGAATAATTGTGCAAGACAATTTCTGCGATAGATGAATAGTAAGAATGAACGAGCATATGCCACTCGTCATCCTCCAGATCATGTACGGAAACTCCGCGATCTTTCAGCTCTGCTATTAGCTTTTGTGTCTCCCGAACATCGGAACGCACCACATCATCCAGAAAAGAAGTATATTTTGTGCCGGCAGACTGCATCAGCAACAATTTGAATACATCGAAATGTTCGTAAATGTATTCGATAATCTGACGGATCGTATCCTCCGACAGTTTCCAGAGCTGCTTTAATTCATCCGTCCGGGCCAATTCAAAGTGCTTGACAACAGAATCGGAATACATCTCGGATACCGCCTGAACTACTGGCTCTACAAGTGCGCCAAACAAAGCCTCTTTATCCTCAAAGTGATTGTAAAAAGCCCCATTTGTCACATGAGCAGCCTTGCAGATTTCACGGATACTGGCACGTTCAAACCCGTTTTCCAGAAAATGTTCTTTTGCACAGGACAAAAGATTTTCATGGGTCTGTTGAAAATCCCTTGACATTTCTATCCCTCCATCCTATACTTATATTACATTGTAATATTACACCGTAATTTGAATTATAGCACGGTTACACGAAAAATGCAATACCTTTCTTGCATTTTGTGGCCTGAAAGGAGGCTTTCTTATGTCCCAAAAAAAACCGGGTGCAATCCGCCAACTATTTGCTTTTGTAGGTGAGAGTAATGGCAAAATGCGCATCTCTATTCTTCTTGCTGTGTTGGGAGAGATATTTGGTATCGTACCATTCCTAATGGTGGCACTGTTAGCAGATGAACTCTATCACGGTACAGCTACTCCGCAGAGCGTTTTGTTTTTCAGCGGAATTGCTGCCATATGTCAGATTATAAAAATGCTTCTTACATGGCGTTCCTCTCTTATGTCCCACAAAATCTCTTTCACGATTTTGAAAAATATCCGTGAAGCAATCACAGATCGGATGGCAAAAGTCCCAATGGGTGTTATGCTGGAAACGCCCACAGGAACTTTCAAAAACCTGATTGTAGACAATGTTGCAAAGCTGGAAGATTCTATGGCACATTTTATGCCAGAGCTTCCATCAAATATTGCGGCACCGTTGTGCAGCATCCTTCTGATTTTCATCCTGGACTGGCACATGGGGCTTGCATCCCTAATCACAGTTCCACTGGGTATTCTCTTTTTTGCTGCTATGATGCGCGGTTATGGCCCCCGAATGGAGAATTATATAAGCTCTGCGAATGATATGAATAGTTCTTTAGTGGAATACGTCAACGGTATTCAAGTCATTAAAGCCTTTAATCGCTCTGCTTCTTCCTATGGAAAATACTCGGAATCTGTCAACTATTTTCACGATTCCACAATGGAGTGGTGGAGCCAATGCTGGTTCTGGAACGCCGCAGCGAGGGCCGTTCTGCCCTCTACTCTTTTGGGTACATTACCAGTTGGCGCATGGCTCTATATGGAAGGAACGCTTTCACTTCCCGTATTTTTAATATCTTTAGTAGTTCCGCTGGGGTTTGTTGCTCCATTGATGAAAGTGTCTGAAGCGATGGAGCAAGTCAGCATGATAAAAGGTAATTTGGAGCAAGTAACAGCTTTCCTAAAAACCCCGGAACTTGTCCGCCCATCTGAACCTGTATCTTTGGGAGAACGTACTTACCAATTCGAGGACGTACATTTCGGTTATAAAGAAATCGAAGTTCTCCACGGTATTTCTTTTCAAACCAGACCCGGCACTATGACGGCTATTGTTGGGCCTTCCGGTTCTGGTAAATCCACGATTGCGAAACTGATGGCTGGTTTTTGGGATGTGACTTCCGGCTCTGTGCGTTTCGGCGGCCAGGATATTCGTCAAATCCCTTTTGAGCAGTTGATGGGTGAAATCAGTTATGTGGCACAGGACAATTTCCTATTCGACAAATCCATTCGGGAAAATATCCGCATGGGTAATCCGGCAGCAACAGATGAAGAAGTAGAAGCTGCCGCAAAAGCTGCTAACTGTCACGACTTTATTATGCAGTTAGAGCAGGGATATGACACACTGGCCGGTGATGCCGGAGACCGTCTTTCTGGCGGGGAGCGCCAGCGTATTACGATTGCACGGGCCATGCTAAAACCGGCATCCGTAGTCATTTTAGACGAGGCCACTGCCTATGCTGATCCAGAAAATGAGGCACTCATTCAACAGGCAATCAGCAAATTAGTGGCTGGAAAGACATTGATTGTTGTAGCACACCGTTTGAATACGATTCGCAATGCCGACCAAATTCTGGTTGTGTCAAACGGAAATATTGCAGGCCGTGGGACACAAGAAGAACTTCTCCGGGAATGCCCCATCTATCAAAAGATGTGGCAAGAATATGCCGGAACCATAGAAGAAGCAGACATGAAAGGAGGAGTGGAAAACCATGTTTGAAATGATACGCCGAATTTTTAAGATTGCGGGTAGAAGCCGAAAGAAAATCATCGTTGGTATCACATTTAATATTCTCAAATCCTTTTTCAATAGTTTTATGATGTTCGGTGTTTTTTGGATTTTATTGCATTTAGAAAATCTTACACCCACTATTATCCTGCAAGCCTTTGGCGTTGTATTAGGAAGTGTTATCGGACGCTTTTTCTTCCAATGGATGTATGACCGTACCATGAGTGGAACAGGATATGATATTTTCCGTGATTATCGTCTGGAAATAGGAGAAAAATTGAAACAGGCTCCTATGGGCTACTTTTCAGAGCAAAATTTAGGAACTATTCAGACAATACTTACTACGACGATTGCGGATTTAGAGGGTTACTCCATGCTTGCAATCGAGCAGATGACAAGCGGTGTTGCTATGGCAGCTCTCATGTCAATTATGATGTTCTTTTTCAACCCAATTATTGCCATTTTGAGTCTGATCGGGCTATTATTAGGTTTACTTGTTCTTCGTTGGGTCCGCAGTAGAGCCGCGCAATATACTCCCATTTATCAAGAAGCACAGGAAAATCTGGTGAGTAAATCAATGGAATATATCCGAGGGATTTCTGTTCTACGCTCTTTCTCCAAAGGTGAGGAAGGACAACGAGAAGTACGCAGCGCATTTCAAAAAAAGTGGGATGCAGATTATGGGCAGGAAAAAGCCACAGCCGGAGTTCTTCGTTTTTATATTCTGGTATATAAGCTCATGAGCTGTGTGCTGATTGCTGTAGCAGCATTGATTTTCATGGCAGGAGAAATTAGTTTGCCGTATTGTTTGACTTTCCTGTTTTGTGCGTTTACGGTGTACTCTGATTTAGAAACTATGGGAAACAGTGCTTTTTTGAGCAAGAAAATAATCACAGAACTGGAACGTTTGGAAGAAGTCACCAATATACCGCAAATGGATACCAGCACAGATAAATTAGAAACTTCCCACTACGATATAGCACTGGATTATATCTCGTTTGGCTATGGCAAGCGGCAGGTTATCCATGACATCTCTTTGGAAATTCCAGAACATACAACCTGTGCTATTGTAGGGCCATCCGGCAGCGGTAAAACAACTTTGTGTAATTTAATTGCCCGATTTTGGGATGTGCAGGACGGCGCTGTTCGGATTGGAGGAAAAGATGTCAAAAACTATACTGCGGATAGTATTTTGGAATATATCAGCATGGTCTTTCAGAATGTGTATCTTTTTCACGATTCCATTGAAAACAATATCAAATTTGGTAAGCCGGACGCCACACATGAGGAAGTGGAAGCCGCCGCAAAACGCGCTTGCTGTCATGATTTTATTTCCGCATTGCCAGATGGTTACAACACAATCATTGGTGAGGGCGGTTCTACACTTTCTGGGGGCGAAAAGCAACGGATTTCTATTGCTCGCGCCATGCTAAAAGATGCCCCCATTATCATTTTAGATGAAGCCACTTCCAGCGTCGATCCAGAAAATGAGCAAGCACTTCTGTCTGCCATTGTAGAACTAACAAAGAATAAAACATTGATTTCGATTGCCCATCGCTTGAGTACGGTGCAGAACGCAGATCAAATTGTTGTAATAAATCAAGGTAGAGTTGTTCAGCGGGGAACTCATCAATCTTTGATTTCACAAGAAGGAATTTATAGAAATTTCTTAAAGCAAAAACTTGAATCCGCTGGATGGGCACTCTAATTAAGTTAAGTGAGAGTATGCAAAAAACTCTGTAAATTAAAACAAGTCCTTCTATGGTAAAATATAATTATCATAGGAGGACTTTTAAAATGGGAAGAAGAAAAAAAGAACCAATGGATCCAGCAAAGAAAAATATTGTAAGTGAATTAATTAAGACTTATGATATCAAAACTGCAAAAGATATTCAGGAAGCACTAAAAGACTTACTGGGAGAAACTCTGCAAGACATGCTAGAAGCAGAAATGAATGAACATCTTGGCTATGAAAAATATACTCGAGATGATGAATCAAATAACTATAGGAACGGATATAAGACTAAGAAAGTCAGAAGTTCAATGGGAGAACTTGAAATTAACGTCCCTCAGGATAGAGACTCAGAGTTTGAGCCTCAGATAGTAAAAAAGAGACAAAAGGATATATCAGAAATTGAGCAGAAGATAATAAACCTTTATGCATCAGGAATGAGTAATAAAACCATAATAGAGGAAATAGAAGATATATACGGATTTGAGCTATCAGAATCTCTAATATCAGATATTACCGATAAGGTAATACCAAAGATAGAGGAATGGAAAAACAGGCCTTTGGATCCTATATATCCAGTGATATACATCGATGCTGTTCACTTCTCGGTAAAAGATTCCGGTATAGTAAAAAAGAGAGCTGCATATATAGTTTTAGGCATAAATAAAGACGGTGTAAAGGAAGTTCTAGGAATGTATATAGGAGATGCAGAATCATCAAAATACTGGCTTTCAATCCTCAATGAATTAAAAAACAGGGGTCTTAAGGACATAATAATCCTTTGTGCAGATGGTTTATCAGGTATAAAAGAATCGATTAATGCAGCCTTTCCTAATACGGAATACCAAAGATGTATAGTACATCAAGTTAGAAATACATTGAAATATGTATCCTATAAGGACAAGAAGGAATTTGCAAGTGATTTAAAGAGCATATATTTATCTAACAATGAAGAACAGGCTAGACAGAACTTAGATGCTGTGGATGAAAAATGGTCTGAAAAATATCCGAATGCAATGAAATCATGGTACGTAAATTGGGACTGCATAACACCAATATTTAAATTTTCACCTCAAACAAGGAAGGTAATTTATACAACAAATGCGATAGAAAGCTTGAATTCTCAATTTAAGAGATTAAATAGAAGTAGGAGTGTATTTTCAACTAAACTATCGTTAGAAAAGGCATTGTATCTATCGATAGAGAGAATAAGCAGGAAATGGACTCATCCTATTAGAAATTGGGGAGTGATTTTCGGAGAGTTATCAATTATGTACGAAGAACGTATTGGATATTAATATGTAAAAAAACTGAAAACGTCAGTTTTTCTTGACATGCAAAAAAATAGATAATATTATGAAAACAGAGCAGGCTTTTTGAAAGCCAACCCTGCAGTCATTTATTATATAAATTTAAGTTGTCTAAATTGACAAAATTACCATAGAAGGCAAATTTACAGAAAAAATTCTATACTCTCGTTTATTCTTAGGGTTTCTATAATAGCCGTATGGAACGCTTGGCGATACTCTTTTACCCTCTTCCATTCTTGCTCTGAAGATAGATTGTATTTTTCTTGATGTATCTCTTGCATACCATTCGTTCATAATGTTTAGAAATGGGGTAAAGTCGCTTTCTGCTTGTTTCTCACTATCTATTCCGTTAT
>NZ_JRNB01000069.1 GCF_000758885.1 Peptostreptococcus sp. MV1
TATAATCCCATCTTTGACACTTTTTACAATGTAAAAGCCGGTTAGGCTAGTAATTACAATGCCTCCGGCTTTTTTTAAGTGTTTAAATTTCGCGTACTTTTTTCTTTTTAGTTGTTTCTTTGAAAATTTTTTTCATATTTTTGTCACTTACAATCTCATAGTCTGTCCTAAAACCAAATGCTTCATGCAGATCATCTGTAATATCTGTTCTTTCGTACACTGGTATGTATCCCTCAGAAGAGGCATGTAAGAAATTCATGTTTCTTAGAGTATCCAATATGTCACAAATAGTATACTTATAATCTAGTTTTTGCTCCAATAGCCTCATTATAATTAATGACAAGAAGCAAGTTATAAAATGAGCCTGTATTCTGTCATCTCTTTGTAGAAAAACAGGTCTTGATTCAAAATCAGATTTCATTATTCTAAAACATTCTTCTATTTCCCATCTCGAATGGTTTATAGCAGCAATTTTTTCTCCATCTTCGTCTAAGTTTGTAGAAGATAAGTAAAAACCGTCGTGTATAGACTCGTCAAAGATAACTTTTTCATCTATAAAATAGTTTTCAAACTCAGCCAACTCACCGTCAGGTGTATAGCTGCTTTTTTTAATGAACCGTTTATAATCGTTAGCTCTGGATTTTTTGATCGCTGAAGGGCTTGTATTCACAAGTTTATGAGCCCTTTCAATCTGTCTATTTCTTATTTTTCTTTGGTATAACTTGTATTTCAAAGAAAATGTTATGACATATTTTTCTTCAAAACCATTTTCATTGACCCATCTTTCTTTATAAAAAGTGCATCCCTTATACTTATCTATATTTTCATCACTAGATTGTATATCATCTAAGTTATAGATCTTTTTAGAACCACTCAAATGCCAACCATTTGGATCTAAACACCAGTCAAGTAGATGTTTTTTAATTTTTTTAGTTGAAAGTGTTGTTATATAGGACCTATTTGCAAGGCTATTGAACATTTTATTTTCCTTAGAGGATAAGCCTGCATCAGTACACACTATAAAACTTGAATGTTCAAAGTCTTTTATAATATTTTTTTCAAGTGGTATCATAGTCTTTTGTTCATTGGTATTACCCGATTGTAAAGAGAATGCTAAAGGTATTCCACTACCATCCATAAAAAGTCCCATCTGTACTATAGGGTTGGGTCTATGTTCCTTAGAAGGTCCGTATTTTTTTATTCCAGATTCTTCTTCGCACTCGAAAAAGAAATTAGTACAATCATAAAAAAGTATACTATCATTTCTAGTAGATATTTTTTTACTGTTTTTATATACTTCTGATTGTATAAAATCATTCTTTTTAGCAATTTTATCAAGTGCTCTATATATTTGATGAAGATCAAAATTAGGTTGTTCTAAAAACTTTTTTGATTCTTCGAATGTATTTAACTTTGAAGAAGGGTAAATGATCCTTCCATATATTAATCTAGATAATATAGAGTTTAAATCGTATTTAAAACTGAACTCATTAGATATATCATCACAAATCTTTTTCAAACCCAATGAATTATATAGTGATTGCAAGAATAGATAACCACCATTGAAGAGCCTTTTTTGATTTTTAGTAATAGTTTTAGATTGCTTATATGGTATTAAAACAGTTCTATTTTGTCTTTTCTCTTCTTGATTTAGTTTTTCAACGTACTCTTTTGCCCATTCATATGGATCTATATTTTCACCAAGTTCTTCTCTTAATTTTTTCTCAGTACCAAGTCTTTCGACAACAACTGAAGTGTTAGACTTCGTCTTAGGGTTATAAACTGATTTTATTACATAGAAAGAAGCTGAATTTTTTGATTTTGATACTTTTAATCTCATGCTGACACCTCCAAATACTTATATTATAACATATTACGAGATATTACGCAATACTAAATTTCAGAATTTGACAAAAAAATAAAGCATTATCAATGCTTTTAGCGATTTTAAGAGTTAAAAAGTGTCAAACTTCCG
>NZ_JRNB01000070.1 GCF_000758885.1 Peptostreptococcus sp. MV1
AACGGCACGCTCCGTGGTGTGAGAGGGAGGAGAAAGTCCTCCCTACTCGATTGGGTATAATATTGGTGATATTGATTATTATATATGTGAACAAGTAAGGAGGATATAGATGAGAGAGTTTTTGTTGGAACAGGGTGTTCCTAGCAGTTTGTTGGATGAGGTTGAGGACTTTAGGAACTATTATAAGTTGGATGATGCCTATTTGGATAGGGTTCCTCAGCCTAGATATTTATATTATGGGGGGCAGGTATGGTCAAAGTTGATAGCTGGTATATTGGCTGGCTATAATGTCCTATTGTCAGGGCCTAAGGCTACGGGCAAGAATGTTCTAGCAGATAATTTGGCTAGGCTATTTTCTAGGCCTATGTGGAATATGTCTATGAATATTAATTCAGATGCTGCCAGTCTTTTGGGGGTTGATACCTTTGTCAATAATGAGGTGGTTCTGAGGAAGGGGCCTGTATATATGGCTGCTCAAGCTGGTGGTTTTGCTGTCTTTGATGAGATTAATATGGCTAAAAATGAGTCTTTGGCTGTGATTTATTCTGCCTTAGACCACAGGCGTATTATTGATGTTCCGGGTTATGACAAGATTAGACTCCATGAGGCGACTAGGTTTATTGGGACTATGAACTATGGTTATATTGGAACCAAGGAGTTAAATGAGGCCTTGGTATCTAGGTTCTTGGTGGTGGATATGCCTACTATTAGTGAGGACAATCTCAAGATGATCTTGGCTGATGAGTTCAAGCTGAGAGAGGATTACAGGGATTTGTTTGTCAAACTATTTATGGACCTTCAGTTGAAGTCCTTGAATGCTGAGATTTCTTCCAAGCCTATAGACCTGAGGGGGTTGTTTGCTGCTATTGAGACTATGAGGAAGGGACTGGATGTCAAGTCTGCACTTGATATGGGTCTGGTGAACAAGACCTTTGATGTCTATGAGAGGGAGATAGTGGCTGATGTGGTGGCATCCCTATTTCCTAGGAGTCTGGACAGCAAGGATATCTTCTTGGGATAGTTTTCGCTAGAGGGTGATATTGGAGTCGGCCTATTGTCGATATAGATATTGTTGCTAAGGATGTGTTTGAGGAAGGTTAGATATGAATGATGATAGATTAAGAAGGGAAAATACGGTCTGGACTGTGTCTGAGGACTATTCTTTCAAGCCTATCTTGGAGCTCTTTGATTCTTATGGTGATGAGGAGATGGACTACTACAAGATGTTGGTTCTGGGCTATGTCTACAAGGTTATGGATATGGAGGCTTTTTTGGAGTTTTTGTATGTACATTACAACAAGACCAAGCTAAAAGAGGAGTTTTTGAAGCTGTGTGAGATATATTTTGATGATTGTCTGGCTGGTGACTTGATTAGGTTGAGGCCGGGGGCTGGAGATTATAGGGAGGCTTTTTTGGACAAGATTCTGGCCAGGGGGCTAGGAACTTTCGACCAAGACCAATCCACTGGAAGTGGTGGTCAGGCTAGTAAGGAAATGGATGGTGTCCCAGCCAGAGCCTTTTATGATACTAGTCAGGCGCTTGCCTATGTATATTATGCTAGGATAGCTGGTATATTTGTAGACCCTGTCAGTCTGGGGATTTCTCCCCTTATTGTGGACCTGGTGGACTATATGCGGGCTAGAAATAGTGCTAGGACCAGTGAGGAGATTATTAAAAACCTCAATGGGGCTTTTTTGAAGTTCTTTTTCGTAAATACTAGGATGGACCTATCTCAGGCCCATAGCTTTGATGGTCCGGATTCTAGCAAAGATGGTTCTAGGGCTGGTGATCAGAGAAAGGATATTGAGACTCCAAAGCAGTCTAGGCTTAGGTTGGCTATGAGGAAGAAGTTTCTCAAGGAGGGTCAGGATATAGATTCTGATATGACTATTGAGTCGGCGGAGTTTACCAAGGGGATAGATATTGATGAATTGGTCTTGGATAGGAATGAGAGTCCGGTTAGTCCTAGTCTGGCTAGGTCCAACGATACTATAGCCAAGATGATTGCTGATAGGTTTGGCAAGTCTGTCTTGCCAGGTCATGTGGTTTCTAGTCTGGAGTCTGACCTGTGTAGGGGTATCCACAAGGGTATCAAGCTTCATTTTACTAGGGGTGATTTTAATATTAATAGGGACAATGCCTACTATGCCAAGTCTATCAAGGCCCAGGCTGAGTCTAACTTGGAGTATTATAGAGACAATGAGCTGGTCTTTAGGAGGTCGGCTAATGAGCTAAGGGAAATATTAAAGAAGAAGCTGGTCTTTGATGATGATGAGGAGATGGAGTATGCTAGTTCTGGCAGTTTAGTAGTGTCTAGGATTTGGAGGAATAAGGTCTTTAATGAGGATAAAATTTTTGCCAAGGTGGACAAGAGGGAGATGACCTCTATATCAGTGGATATTGTCTTGGATGCGTCTGCCTCTCAAATGGAGCGTGAGGGTCAGGTGGCTGCCCAGGCCTATATTATTGCTGAGGCCTTGACTTCTCTCAATATACCTACTAGGGTCTTGTCATTTAGCAACTTTTTTAATTTTTTGGTGGTCAATGAGTACAGGGACTATAGTGACCCTGCATCCAAGAATTCTAAGATATTTGACTACAAGGCGAGTGGTAGCAATAGGGATGGTCTGGCCCTGAGTCTGGTTGCCAAGATGATGGATGCCGGCGACTATGACAAGAAGGTTATGATAGTTCTGAGTGATGGCAAGCCTAATGACAAGATAAATCTGGGTACCAAGGGATTTTTTGAGGTTGATGGTCAAGACTATGTGGATGATTTGGCTATTAGGGATACTGCCCAGGAGGTCTTTAATATGAAGCTGAGGGGCAAGCATGTTCTGGGTATTTTTACTGGCCAAGAGGAAGATCTAGATGTAGAGAAGAAGATCTTTGGTAGGGATTTTGCCTATATCAAGAATTATGATAGGTTTTCTAAGCTGATAGGCTTTTACCTAGATGATATATTGGACTAGATAGGTGATGTGGTGTTTGATTAGACTTGTTGTCAGAGATTAGAAACTTGTTGGCTAAAAAGTAGTATCATAGAGGTTAGACTGGGTTTTACTTGGTCTGGCCTCTATTTTTGTTCAAAGTTTAAAGTTTATAACTGTAATCTATTTTGATACTATTGCTTATATGTCTGTATACATGCTATAATGGTGGATATTCATATGTTATTGGGAGGTGTTAGCATTGAAGGCAAGTGATAGAAGAAATGATGTGTTTGAATTGTTGAGGTCGTCTGAAAGGCCTATTTCTGCTGCTGATATGGCTGTCAAGTTCGGTGTGAGTAGGCAGGTTATAGTGGCTGATGTGGCTCTTTTGAGGGCTTCTAATATAGATATAGTGTCTACTAATAGGGGGTATATATTGGAGTCGAATATTCCGTCTAGGCCTAGTAGGTTATTCAAGGTGAGTCATGATATGTCTGGGACTCTTGAGGAGCTAAATATTATAGTGGATGCTGGTGGTAGTCTTTTGGATGTAATTGTCAACCATCCTGTATATGGTGACTTGAGGGCTGAGCTAAATATATCTAATAGGAGGCAGGTGTCTATGTTTATGGACAAGATGGATCTGGATGGTAATAGGCCTTTGAGCTTATTGACTAATGACAACCTGCATTTTCATACTGTTGAGGCTGATAGTGAGGAAGATCTTGATTATATAGAAGATATGTTGGCCAAGGCGGGTTTCTTGGTGGCTTCTGATGTCTAGATAGTGGTGGCTGCTATGGTTAGGAAAAAAATATACGATTTTCATACGCACATTTCTAGTTTGGAGGTTCTTGAGGCTTATTATGACCATGATATAGTGCCGGTGATTAATTGCCAAAGTAGTAATGAATATTTGAGGTTGATGGCTGATAGGGATGTATTTTTGAAGGCAAGGCCTTATTTTGATGGCAGGATTTATTATAGTCTAGGGATTCATCCCTTTGATGCTGATATTGTCGACCAGCAGTTCGGGTCTTCTTATGAGGACTTGATAGGTGGTGCTGACCTGATTGGTGAGATTGGTATGGATGCTTGCTGGTGTGATACGCCCTTTGATGACCAGGAGAGGGCCTTTGTCATGAGTCTAGACCTAGCCAAGAAGTACAATAAGTCTGTGATTCTCCATACCAAGATGATGGAGGCTAGGATTTATAATATATTGAAGGATTATAATCTGGATATGGTGATACATTGGTATAGCTGTGATAAGTATGTGAGGGAATTTATTGACTTGGGTTGTTACTTTACTGTGGGTCCGGCGATTTTTTTAGATGAGAATGTGAGGAATATGGTCAAGCTCTTACCTATGGATAGGATTTTGTTGGAGACTGATGGGGTGGATGCCCTTGAATGGCTCTTCAAGAAGGAGTTTGATATTAATAATTTGAGAAATATCTTGGAGGCTGTGATAGGGGAGTTGGCTGATATCAAGCAGGTGTCTTTTGATATCATGTCCGATTCCTTGACTGCCAATTCTGAGAGATTGTTGGGAAAGGATTTTTATGAATAATATTGCTTTGATTAAGAGTGTGACACCCTATTTTAATAGGTATAGGAATATTTTGTTTATTGACCTCTTGTGTGCTGGCTTGACGACTGCATCTGAGATGGTCTTGCCACTTATATTGAGGTATATGACGAATTTGGGTATAGCTGATGCTAGTTCTTTGACTGTCAATTTGATAACTAGGATGGCTGTCCTTTTTGTTCTTATTAAGTGTGTTGAGCTAGTGGCTGTCTATTATATGGCGTCTATTGGTCATATTATGGGGGCCAAGATTGAGACGGATATGAGGTCTGATGTCTATAGGCATTTGCAGACACTGTCTGATAATTTTTATAATGAGACCAAGGTAGGTCAGATTATGTCTAGGATGACTAATGACTTATTTGATATAACTGAGTTTGCCCACCATTGTCCTGAAGAATATTTTATAGGTTTTATCAAGATATGTATATCTTTTGTTATCCTATTTAATATAAATATGCCTTTGACTCTGGCTGTCTATGTCATGATACCTGTCATGTTTATTAGTTCTAGCAGGTTCAAGAACAGGATGAGAAGGGAACAGAAGAAGCAGAGGGTTCATGTTGGTGATCTGAATTCTAGTATTGAGGATAGTATCTTGGGTATCAAGGTGGTTAAGAGCTTTGCCAATGAGGATATAGAGTTGGAGAAGTTTGAACACGACAACCACAAGTTCCTATCTATCAAGAAGCTCTACTACAAGTCTATGGCTGGCTTTAATACGGTCAACAGGAGTATTGACGGCCTGATGTACTTTATCGTGATAGTCTTTGGTGGCTACCAGATGATGAAGGGCAGGTTGGTGCCTGGCGATATGCTGGCCTACATAATGTATGTATCTACCCTACTTATGACTGTCAAGAGGATTATAGAGTTTACTGAGCAGTTTCAAAAGGGTATGACTGGTATAGAGAGGTTCAATGAAATCATGTCTATTGAGGCGGAGATTGTCGACTCGCCTAATGCTGTTGACCTGACTGATGTTCAGGGGGATATAGAGTTTAGGGATGTGTCATTTAGATACAACAAGAAGCTTGACTATGTCTTGGATAATTTTAACCTAGATATACATGCGGGTAAAAATATAGCCCTAGTGGGTCCTTCTGGTGGGGGCAAGACTACTGTGTGTGCCCTGATACCTAGATTTTATGATGTGACTAGGGGAGGAATATATATAGATGGTAAGAATATCAAGGACTTTACCATGCATTCTTTGAGGAATAATATAGGTATAGTCCAGCAGGAGGTATACTTGTTCTCAGGAACTATTATGGAAAATATCAGGTACGGTAAGCCTAATGCCACAGAGCAAGAGGTGGTAGAAGCTGCTAGGCTGGCATCTGCCTATGACTTTATTATGGAGTTGGAGCACGGTTTTGATACCTATGTTGGTGAGAGGGGTGTCAAGCTGTCAGGTGGTCAGAAGCAGAGAATATCCATAGCTAGGGTATTTTTGAAGAATCCACCGATTTTAATTTTGGATGAGGCTACTTCTGCCCTTGACAACAACAGTGAGGCTGTTATTCAAGAATCACTGGAGGTCCTATCAAAGGGTAGGACTACTATTACTATTGCCCACAGGTTGACTACTATTCAAAATGCAGACCTAATAGTTGTCATGACTGCTGATGGTATAGTTGAAAAGGGCAACCATGAAGAATTAATGAAAAATAAAGCTTATTATTATAATTTATATACTAAGGCTGGTCAGTAGGCTTTTGATTTATATTTTTAGTTAGAAGGAGTTTATCATGAGTGAATTTATTATAGCTTTGCACTCTCTGGTCTTTTTGATGCATACTGGTGTGTCAAAATCAAGCGAAGAGTTGTCTACAAACCTGTGTACCAACCCTGTCAGGATTAGGAAGGTCATGGCCAAGTGTAAGAGGTATGGCCTGGTGACTACCAAGGCTGGTGTCAATGGTGGCTATATGGTGGTCGATGGCGGGGAAAATATAAATTTAAAGCAGATATATGATGCTGTATCTGTGCCGATTATAGAGTCTAAGTGGCATTCTGGTGATATGAACTCTGACTGTTCTATTTGTAGTGGCATGGCCCAGTATGTGGATGAAATGTTCTCTAGGATGAATGAGGAATGTGTCAAACTTCTGGAAACTATCAAACTTTGTGATGTCGAGGATAGGCTGGGACAAATAAAGGAGTTGAAGTTATAGGAGGCTGGTATTTGTATAAATATTAAGCTTATAGAATGGTGGTATTTGTATAAATATGGTATAATAGATTATATATGCTCTATGAAGGGAGGCAAGTTATGGCTTCAAAGAATGAAACAAAGTATACTTTTAAGGGTAACAATAAAAAAGTAGATAACAAATATGCGAATATATATGAAGATTTGAGTAAGAAGGATAGGGTATACGAAGAGAATAGCCTGAAAAAAATCCATAAAGACGATAAGGAAGATGATATAAATAAGCTGGGACAGCCTGTAGTTAGGGAGCTTAGTCCAGAAGAGGCTGAAAAAAATGCTAAGAAGAGGAAGCAGGCTATGCTAAATGAAAAGCAGATAGCCATCCAAAAATCAAGTCCAGTGGTCAACCATACCATGGCCCAGTCCTATGATAGGATAGAGAGTCTGGAGAGGTTGAAGAGGGAGAAGGAAGCTTCAAGGCTAGGACAGGCTCTTGATGACCCTAATTATATCAAGCAAAAGGCCAGAGAGAGGGCCAATATGGACAAGTCAGGTGTGGAAATCTATAAGGAGTATTCTGACTTTGATAGGCCAAGTAGGAGCAATTCAAAGGATCAAGGTCAGTCTCTTGGGTCAGAACTGGATCAGACAAAGGATTCTCAGTGGGGCTCGATAGGTGAAGCAGGAGATGATGAGTTTAAGACAAAGAAGATTGAAGATATAATAGAGGCCTTGAACAAGCAGGAAGATGATAGGCCAACAGAGCGTCTAGCTAGGGTCAAGCAGACTAGGAAGAGACCTAGACCTGCCAGCCTGGAAGATGAGGTCAGGGCCAAGGAAAATGAAATAGAAGAGCTGATAAAGAGGCGTAGGCAAGATGCCAAGGAAGAAACATCTAGGATGACTAGGGCCGAGAGGAAGCAGGCTAGGAAGAGGGCCAAGGAGAACAGGAAGGACACTACTACTAGCAATCCAAATAGTGCCTATAAGTCTAGGGTGGATGTATACAAGAACAACGCCAAGAAAAATGCTGAGAGGATCAACTTCAAGAGGGTTGGAATCTTGCTAATAGGTATTGTCTTGCTGGCAGTAATAGTGGCTACAGGTATAGACATGTTCAAGAATAGGGTATCCAAGCCATCCACAAACCAGACTCAGACTACTAGTCAAAAGGTCAAGCCAGCAGCAAGCGACAAGAAGCCTGCTACTGAAGACAAGAAGCCTAAGACTTTGAGCAAGGAAGAAAAAATCAAGAAGCTTGAGGCTATAAAGGGCAAGTTGAACAACCAAGAGGCAGAGAGGTTGGACTATATAATTAAAAATATAGATTCATATCCTGACAATATGATAGACCTAGTCGCTAGGAACCATGAAACTGTGGACTTTGTCTATAGCTACAAGGATAAGGATAAGTATAATAATAGGAAGCTATCTAGAGATATCAATTCAAGCTATTATGTAGATGGAGGTGTACCCCTATTCCTACAGTGGGATAGAAGATGGGGCTACAGGGCTTATGGCAAGGAAATGATAGGTTTGACAGGTTGTGGACCTACATCCCTAGCTATGGTAATTAGGCACTTTGATTCTGAATCTGGAGTCAACCCATATGATGTAGCCAAGTATAGTCAAGACAATGGCTATGTGTCATCTGACAACTTTACTAGTTGGAAGTTGTTTGAGACAGGTTTGGCCAAGTTTGGTCTAGAGTCTCAGGATGTAATACCAGTTGAGGCCAAGATGAAGAAGGCTATAGATGACGGCAAGCTCCTAATAGTCAGTGTCAAGCCGGGTATATTCACTGAGAGGGGACATATAATTGTAATCAAGGGTTACAACAAGAACGGTGACTTCCTGATTAATGACCCTAATAGTATCGTCAATACCAACAAGACTTGGACATTTGATGAATTGAAAAATGAGATAAGAAAGATTTGGGGAGTGAACTCAAAGGGGGATGCTAGCTCTTCATCAAGTTCAAGCTCTAGGTCTGATTCTGATAGGTCTACAGACAAGGCCACTGGTTCGTCAAAGACTAATAGTGAAAAAACTTCTGATAATAATGATGCCAGTATTATACAGGATATAGACTAGTTAGTAATTCTAGATGCTGACTAATAGTCTGTAATACATAAGAGCTAATAAGGAAAGAAACATAAATAAATTTAATATCAATCCAAGAAAGAGAGACACCTAATATAATGGTTCTATGTCAAATAACGTTGGTGATAATTTAAATCAATAAAATCTATTAAAT
>NZ_JRNB01000071.1 GCF_000758885.1 Peptostreptococcus sp. MV1
GAACGGCACGCTCCGTGGTGTGAGAGGGAGGAGAAAGTCCTCCCTACTCGATTGGAAAAAGTAGTCCATGTGTAAAATATAATATATTTATTTAACTAGGAGGAATTATGCAGAAGGAATTTTTAGAAGTAAAGACTCTTTATAGAAACAGTGAAGAGTACATAGACAAGACAGTCAAGATAGCAGGTTGGGTTAGGACATCAAGAATATCAAAGAGTTTTGGTTTTATGGAGGTAAATGACGGATCATTCTTTAAGAACCTACAGGTGGTAATTGATGAAAAGGCCTTGGATAATTTTGCCAAGGTATCAAAGTTGGCCATATCTTCGTCAATCATGGTAGAAGGTAAATTGGTTGCAGTTGATAATGCCAAGAACCCAATAGAAATTCATGCCACTAATATAGTAGTCGAGGGCGATTCAGATTCAAGCTATCCACTACAGAAGAAGAAGCATACATTTGAATATCTGAGGACTATTGCCCACCTAAGACCTAGGTCAAATACATTTTCAGCTGTATTTAGGGTGAGATCAGTAGTAGCCTTTGCCCTACACAAGTTCTTCAATGAAAGAAACTTTGTATACGCCCATACGCCACTAATAACAGGTTCTGACACAGAGGGTGCAGGCGAAATGTTTAGGGTAACTACACTTGATATGCAAAACCCACCACTAACTGAAGATGGTAAGGTTGACTATAGCAAGGACTTCTTTGGTAAGGAAGCCAACCTAACAGTTTCAGGCCAGTTAAATGGTGAAATAATGGCTCTTGCCTTTAGGAATATATACACGTTTGGACCTACATTTAGGGCTGAAAACTCATACACAGGCCGTCACGCATCTGAATTCTGGATGGTTGAACCTGAGATAGTATTTGCAGATCTAGAGGACAATATGGACCTAGCAGAGGACATGATCAAGTATGTAATCAACTATGTCCTTGAGCAGTGCCCAGAAGAAATGGCCTTCTTCAACAGCTTTATAGATAAGGGTCTATTAGAGAGATTGGACAATATATTGAATTCTAACTTCAAGAGAATAACATACACAGAAGCAGTTGACATCCTAATCAAGTCAGGTCATAAGTTTGAATATCCAGTAGAATGGGGATGTGACCTACAGACAGAGCATGAAAGATACATAACAGAGCAGGTATTTAATGCTCCAGTATTTGTAACTGACTATCCAAAGGATATCAAGGCCTTCTACATGAGAATGAATGAAGATGGCAAGACTGTAAGGGCCATGGACCTTCTAGTACCAGGTGTAGGAGAGATTATCGGTGGATCACAGAGAGAAGAAAGATATGATGTACTGATGAATAGAATTCATGAACTAGGTCTAAAGGAAGAAGAATATTGGTGGTATCTAGAACTTAGAAAGTTTGGTACAGCTACGCATTCAGGATTCGGTCTAGGATTTGAGAGAATCATAATGTACCTAACTGGTATGTCAAACATCAGGGACGTTATACCATTCCCAAGAACTCCAAAGAATGCAGAATTCTAATCAATATAGCTAGTTCTTTATGTTTTTATACATCATTTTATAGGGGAGGTTATGCCTCCCCTTTATGCTATAAATAATATAGACAAAGTAAAGAATAATGGTATAAAATATAAAGATATAGGGCTTTTTAATATCAATATATGATTGAGGCCAAGGAGTATTTTATACAAGAATAAATGAGCATGAAATATAAAAGTAAAAAGGGATAATCTAGTAGAGGGGAGTAGGTGTATTTGAAGGAAATAAAGGATTCAAAAGTAAGGGTTAAAAGAAAAAAGACTAATAGAGAATTTGATACTCTGGGCATAACTATGGAACTAGAAAAATCCTTATCGATTGGAGACCAGTTAGAACTAGAAAGAAAAAAAATCAAAGATAGGAAAAAAAGAAGAATTTACAAACTATTGATTAAAATATCTATACTTGCTTTTATCTTGGTTATTGCTACTTTTATAATACATATAAATAAAAAATACAAGGTTAATAGCTATACACAAGAACTGATAAGATCAGATTCAGAAATAAATATTATATATGATAAGGATAATAATTTGGTCTTCACACCCTACAGACACAATAAAAAAGAAGCCGTAATCATATATCCAAGCAGTGGTGTAGAACCAGTGGGCTATGCTGGTATGGCTCGTAAAATAGCATCTAAAGGCTATAAGGTAGTGGTTGCTAAGGTATTTATGAATTATCCTTTTTTTGCATTTGACAGGGCGGATAAGATAATCAACTCAAATCCGGATAAAAATAGGTGGTATCTGATTTCTCACAATACCAGTGGTGATGTGGCTGTAAAGGCGGCTGCCAGCAATAAGAAAATAATGGGAGTTGTTTTTTTGGGTACATATCCGAGCGGAGACGACTTGAAATTAATTAATGAGCCAGTTCTGACTATATGGGGAACCAATGATGGTATTTTAGATTTTACAAAATTCCATGCATATAAAAATAACCTACCAACCAATGCAGATTTTACAGAAATTGTTGGAGGAAACAATACAAATTTTGCCGATATCAAGATGATTGCAGGAGATAATAATGCTAGGATCAGCAACTCAATACAGCAAGACAGGGCTGCAGAACACATATATAAATTTATAGTTAGGACTAGTAGATAGTATTATATATATTCAAAAATATATTCAAAAATATAGGTATCTCAAACTAGTAAGTAAACTATAAATACTATCTAGGAAAGAAGATTCTGTAAAGGAGGTGTTTAGATGGAAGACACAAAACATTATAAAAGAGCAAAAAAATATTGGAATAACTTATTGGGCGACTATATAACCCTAGCTAGATTTCCAAATGATTTCTTTAATGAAGATACAGGTAAGTTTAACCTAATACAAAAAACTATTAAGAGGACGCCATATGAAAATTTATTGAAATATTGCGAGGATAATAGCCTATCCCTTGAATCTGTTTTAGATACGGTGTTTGCCATAGTACTTCAGAGGTTTACTCATGAAAATGACGTAGTGTTTGGAAAAACGAATAAGTGGCTACCCATGCGCCTTAAGATAGATGACACTAATATAAGATTTATAGATGTATGTAGACATGTTATGGAACAGTTAACTGAATCTAAGGAATATGATTATTATATGATGGCTCCTAGTGGCTTTAAAACTGCGCTAAATGATAAGTTAATAAATACCATATTCATATATGAAGTGAAAAATGACAAGAAAATATCTCAAGAAAATATGAAAAAGGTAGACATATATATGAAGGTTAGCGTATCCCACGAAATAAGGATAAAATTAGCCTACAAGCCTTGTTTCTATGACAAGTCAACAGCAAGGAGTATTATATATCTGTTTAAGTATATATTGACCCAGATAGTCGCTGACAAGGATATAAGAGTCAAGGATATACAGAGTATGAAGGACGAGCATAAAAAGATATTTATCAGGAGCTTCGATGAAAATATCTTTAATTTTGATCCTAATATAGGGTATGTAGACCTACTAAAAAGACAGGTGGAAAAAAGTCCTGACAACATAGCTGTATGCGATTATAAAGAGGTACTCAGCTATAAGGAACTAGACGAGATAACAGATAAAATTGCAGGTTATTTGAATCATATTGGCATAAGAAAGGGAGATACTGTAGCAGTTTTACAGGAAAGAGATAAAAATGTAATAATATCTGCTATATCAGTATTGAAGGCAGGAGCCATATTCTTTCCAATAGATAGGACAAATCCTGATGAGAGATTGGGTTACCTACTAGAAGACGGTCAAACAAAACTGATATTAACTTGTGATGGGCAGATGTTGAGAATAAGGGAAAGGCATCCTGGATATAGGGTCTTGGATATAAACAATCCCGACCTCTTAGAACACGACTATCCTATCACTGAAAAAAACGATCCAAGAGATGAAGCCTACAGGATATCTACATCAGGAACAACGGGTAGACCAAAATGCATTAGCGTAAGGCATGAGAGCCTATTGAATATGTGCTATTATTCAAATGACTATATAGATGCAGATGAAAATGATAGGTGTGGTATATATTTGAGCTTTAGTTTTGATGCCATAATGAAACAGATATTCCCCTACTTACTGGTTGGAGCCAGTGTAGATGTAATACCGGAGACCTATAGAAAAAATGAAAGAACAGTAGAAGTTTATTGCCAGAGAAGAGGGATTACCATATTAGCCCTACCTGCTATTTTAGGTAAACTATTTATGACCAACTGCCCATGTCCTGGTTTAAGAGTTCTACAAGTGGGTGGAGACAAGTTCAAGGGCTATGTAAATAGGTCATACAGAATTATAAATGAATACGGACCAGCAGAGTTTACGGTACTTTGCTCAAGCTTTGAAGTAGATAAGTTTTATGAAAACGTGCCAGTTGGTAGACCTATATACAATACAGAAGCCTATATATTAGACAACAATAACAATGTATGTGCCATAGGGGTACCAGGAGAGCTATGCCTGTCAGGCATACAGATAGCCAATGGATATCTCAACAAAGAAGAACAGAATATAAAATCTTTTGTAGACAATCCCTTCAAGCATAATAAATACACGCAAAAGATGTACAGAACTGGCGACTTGGCCAAGTGGATAGACGACAAGGGTACGATATCCATCTTGGGAAGGATGGACTCACAGGTGAAGATAAACGGCATAAGAATAGAGCTATTTGAAATAGAAAACATGATAAATATGATAGCGGAGATAAAAAACTCTGTAGTAGTCAAAAGGGAAGACCTAGATGGGGATAATTACTTAGATGCCTATTATGAACCATTTGATGGATATTATTCTCCAGAAAAGGTTGAGGAATTCTTGAAGAACAACTTGCCACCACATATGCTACCTAAGCATATTGTGTGTTTGGATCATTTACCAGTGACTCCTATTGGTAAGGTTGATAAGAAGTCGCTGCCGGTTATTGAATAGGGTTTTATTTTTAATAATTTTGACCATAACATTCTCGCTGATTATACAATCAACGACTAAAATATATAAGTTGGGGGACTAATATAAATGAGATTATTAAAGACAAAGAGAAATATATTTTTTTCAATATGTATATCAACAGTTCTAGTTTTATTCACGCTAGTATTTATAATAAATAGGAGTCTATCCTATAATGATTTACTCAATGCTCAAAGAGAACATACTCTATCTCATGCATATATAGATAATATTACTACTAATGATATAACAAGCATAAATAAACAATTTGATATAATTTATCTTGGTCAAGCAAGCTACTATGATGGAAACAAAAATAAAGCAGATAAATACTTTACTCTTATAGATATAAATGAAGAGTTGTTAAAGATACAAAAGAATGAACTTTTAATAGGTAGATTTCCAAACAAGGAAAATGAGGTTATCTTAGAAAAATGGGCCAAAGATAATATGAAAAAGTATATAAAGGGAGACTATTTATATCTTGACTTACACAAAAGAGGCCCACAAAAATTTAAGATAGTTGGCATATTAAAAGACTATCCTTCAAATAAGGATCAGTCTAAGATAGAAATTTATAAAAAAATTCCTAAAAATAAAGCTTATAGAGACATTTTTATATGTTTTGGTAACAAGTCTAATAAAAATGATTCTATAGAAAAGCTAAGTCAATACTGTAAAAATAAAAACTTAAAAATGAGTGTAAATAAACCTCTATTAGAAAAAGAAAATGAGTATAATAACATATTTTCAACTAATATGCTCCTTATGAATGTTATTTTCTTTTTGATTATGTACTTCTCTATAAAGGGAATCTACTATATATCCATTAGAGAGAGAATGAAGGAGTTTGGAGTGTTAAGGGCTATAGGAGTTGAAAATAAAACTCTATTTAATATTATTATTGGAGATATATTATACTATTCTCTACTTCCAGCCTTTACAGGTATGCTTTTGGGCACTTTACTGTCATTCCTATTAAAAAATACTATTAAGAATTTATACGAATTAGAGTCCTTCCAGATAATAGTCGACTACCACATTTTTCTAGTAATAATACCCGTACTTTTATCATGGATAGCCTTATCTTTAGAAAATTATAAAAGAATTATGAAAAGTAATATTATTAATTTATTAAACTTTGAACATGAAGATACTGAAAAGGGTTCTTTCAATATGATAAAGTTTCCAATTAAGAACGTTATAACTAAAATTCCTTTAAATAATTTACTAAAAAATAAGTATAAAACCCTGTTTATGACATTATCGTTGGGGATAATATCTTCACTCTTAATTGCTGGTGTATTTTACTCTAATATGAAAAATATTGCCATAAACCAGGCTATAAAGTATGAAAACAAGGACTATATACTATCTATAAATGCCTTTTATGTAGCTAATGAAATATCTGGCTTAGATGAAAATGAACTAGGTCAAATTAAAAATATAAGGATAAATAATAAGAGTGCAATAAAAGATGCTGATGGTTTCAAGGTTCTTCAAGGAAGGATAATTATAAAAGACAAGGACAAAATAAGAGATTTTTCCTTTTTTAAAGACCTTAATACCCTTGGTGGTGAATATACTAAGAAGGTACTAAAGTGGGTATTTAGGGAAGATAATGGTCAATATGAAGTAAAATCAAACCTGATTGGTATAAATGATACTTACTTGAAAAAAATAAGAAAGTCATTAAAAATTTCAGATTCAGACCTGGAAAAGTTTAAAAAGGGACAAGGGGCAGTATTGTTTAATGCTCCAAACAGTAAGGGAGACAGGGTCTTTAACTACAAAAACAAGGATATCATTAGTTTTAAGCACAATGTCAAGTACTATGAGAACCTGGGTTCCTCTGATGATAAAGAGTCTTTTAAAAATTTAGACATTCAAATCCTCGGACAGGTTGATATATTAGGTGTATATACCCAAGATTATGTACCTGATTTCGTTCCGTGCTTGCTGGTTAGTAACACATACCTGGACAAACATACCGGCTTGGACAAGTACAAGATTGTAAAGATAAATCCAAAAGATGGCTTCAGTGTGGAAAAAATTTCTGATAAGATATCAAGTATAATTGAAAACAAGCCTAATGTTAATTTATCAAATTTTGAAGAAGAAATATTCACCTCAAAACAATTTAGTGACTCACAGCAAAAAATATTGGTTACTATTAATCTACTTTTATTATTGATTATGTTTCTAAATATAAGCAATAGTATGATTTATAAAGTTTTAAATAGAAAAGATGAATATAATGTTTTGATGAAAATAGGAGCAAACAAAAAACAAATTAGATACATAATCCTACTAGAAGGCTTAATACTTGGTATTATTGCTGCTATCCTATCATTATTAATTTCTACAGGTTTAGAAATAGCATTATACAGATATTTTTTGAATATTTTATATGAACCAGTATTTTATAACAATATAAAAATAATTTTATTAGTATTGGTATTAAATATAACTATTGGGGTAATATCTTCGGCAATACCATTAAGCTATTTAAGGAAAGATAATAAATAATCGTGTTTACAATCTTTCTAAATATAAAAATTCTGGAGTAATAAAGATGAAAAAACTTATAACTAAAAATTTAAAAAAGTATTATGGTAATGAAAAGAATGTTGTAAAAGCAGTCGATGGCATTAATTTTGAAGTTGATTGTAATGAATTTGTTGCAATAGTTGGGAAAAGTGGTTCTGGTAAGAGTACCTTTCTTCATTGTGCAGCAGGTCTTGATAAACCAACATCAGGTAATGTTTTTATAAATGGAGAGGATATATACTCAGTTAATGATAAAAGGTTATCAGAGATTAGAAGAAAAGAATTAGGGTTTATATTTCAAAATTTTAATCTTATACCAACACTTAATGTATATGACAATATTATTCTTCCAATTCATTTGGATGGAAAAAAAGAAAATAAAGATTATATAGATAATTTGATAAAAGAAATTGGTCTTGAAGATCAAGTTAATAAATTTCCAAATGAATTGTCAGGAGGACAACAACAACGTGTGGCAATAGCTAGAGCATTATCAAATAAACCATCTATTATCTTTGCTGATGAACCTACTGGTAACTTAGACAGTAAAACGACTTATGAAGTAATGGCTCTTCTAAAAAGAATTATAAAAAAGTATAATACAACACTTATAATGATTACTCATAACCTTGAAATTGCTGATGAAGCTGATAGAATAATTACTGTATCTGATGGTAAAATTAAGAGTGGACAGGAGTAAAAATAAACGACTATTTAGAGAGTATGCAAAAAACTCTGTAAATTAAGGCTCTATGTCAAATAACGTTGGTGATAATTTAAATCAATAAAATCTATTAAATT
>NZ_JRNB01000072.1 GCF_000758885.1 Peptostreptococcus sp. MV1
AATTGGTGCAGGGCTTGGAGCATGGGGTGTTATCAACCTGATGGAAGGTTATGGGAATGACAACCCTGGTGCTAAATCTCAAGGCATTAAGCAGCTTATGGCTGGAGGGGGAATTGTACTCATAGGTTTAAAACTAATACCGCTATTAGCAAACGTGTTAAAATAAAATGTTTAATATAGTAGATAAGATCAAAGAGTTTTTTTCGGAGATACTTATTGATATGATCAAGGAAAATTTAAGCGGAATGCTCCTTGATATAAATGATAAAGTATCAACGATAGCAAATGAGGTAGGAAAGACTCCGAGTGGATGGAACTCGGAGGTTTTCCACTTCATAAAGTCTATTTCAGAAAATGTTATACTTCCCATAGCAGGTCTTATCATAACGGCTGTACTATGTATTGAATTAATTCAAATGGTAATGAACAAAAATAATATGCATGACACAGATACCTTTGATTTTTTTAAATATATGATAAAAATGTGGATAGCAGTATGGCTTGTATCTCATGCTTTTGACTTTTCTATGGCAGTATTTGATGTGGCACAGAATTTAATAGGAAAGGCAGCAGGTGTGGCAAATGCTAGTGCAAAAGTTTCTCCAGGTGATATAGCTAATATGGTAGATAGCCTAAAAGGAGAGTCAATAGGAAAATTAATGACTATAGTACTAGAGACATCAATTGTAAAGATGATAATTCAAGGGATATCAATACTCATTACAGTTATTCTATACGGCAGGATGATAGAAATATATATTTATACTTCAGTTTGCGCAATACCTTTTGCCACAATGGGTAATAAAGAATGGGGAAGTATTGGAACAAACTATATAAGAGGGCTCTTCGCACTTGGCTTGCAAGGTTTATTCTTACTTATATGCGTAGGAATTTATGCCGTACTTGTTAAGACTTTAAATATATCAGACATACACAAAAGTATTTTTGAATTACTAGGATACACCTTAATACTTGGTATAACTATGATGAAATCAGGAAGTATTGCAAAATCAATTTTAAATGCTCATTAATAAAAAAGGAGAAGATGATGAAAATTAGAAGAAAAAAGGACAAAAAAATCAATCTAAAAACACTTGGAACAATAGGACTCCCAATACTTTTAATAGGGGGATATATTACAAGAGAAATACAAAATAGAATGATTATAAGAAAAACATTGGAAGTTTTAGATAATAGAGAAGAAACGAATGAAAAAGTCTTAGAAATAGCAGTGAATATGGGAAAATCATTAGAAGATCTGAACAGAGAAGATATATATGGCTTTTACTTAGAGGGTTTAGAATAATGGCTTATGTAAATGTCCCAAAGGACTTAACAAAAGTAAAAACAAAGGTAGCTCTAAATCTAACAAAAAGACAATTAATTGGCTTTACAATTGCAGGTCTAATAGGCTTTCCAGTATATTTAATGGTAAAAAAAGTGCTGCCTAATGACCTATCTATGTTAATTATGATAGGTGTGTCTTTTCCTATAATATTTGCAACTCTTTATGAAAAGGACGGGATCTATTTTGAAAAATATTTAAAGTATATTATAGATAAGAAAAGACAGACAAGTATAAGGATATACAAGACAGAATGTATTTATGATATAAAGAAACAAAGAAAGGAAAGGAGTAAATGAATCAAATACAGAAAAAACAACAGAAAAAATTAAATCAAGAAAAAAGGAATTTAAAAAAACAAAAAGAAGATTTAAAAAGCATTAGTATAAGTCAAAAAAAGATGAAAAAAGCAAATATTTCTAAAGAAAAAGGAAAGCCCAAAAAGAAGCTTTCCTTTTTTGGTGGGAAGAAGAAAAAGAGCATTCAGGAAACAATTCCTTATTTAAGAATGTTGAGAAATGGGATTTGCCAAGTTGAGAAGAACAAATTTAATAAAATGATACGTTTTTTAGATATTAACTACCAGCTTTCAACAGAAGAAGATAAGGAAAGTATATTTAATGAATTTTCAAGTTTTTTAAACTATTTTGATCCAAGTGTTGATATAGAACTTTCATATATTAATCGCATAGGAAAAAATGAAGAAGTAGAAAAAAACATCAATGTTCCGGATAGAAACGATTCATATAATGAAATACGAAAAGAGTACAGGGAAATGCTAAAAAATCAGAGTCAAAAAGGAAATAATGGACTTACTAAATATATGTATATCACCTTTAGCTTACAAGCACAAGATTTAAAAGAGGCAACTACAAGACTTGAAAGAATGGAAATGGATATATTAAATAACTTTAAGCAGATGGGAGTAAAAGCTTATGTATTAAGTGGATATGAAAGGTTAAAGGTTATTCACGATATCTTAAATCCGAATAAGAATTTTGTTTTTTCCTTTGAAGACCTAAAATATAGTGGACTATCTACTAAGGATTATATAGTACCAGCATCATTTAACTTTTCATCTCACAATCAATTTAAAATTGGAGAATACTTTGGAGAAGTAAACTTTCTGCAAATTCTAGCACCTGAATTATCAGATAGATTATTATCAGAATTTTTAGGGGTTGAAGAAAATATGATTGTAACATTTCATATAAATTCCATTGATCAAACAGAAGCTATAAAGATGATTAAAAGAAAAATAACGGACTTGGATAAAATGAAAATTGAAGAAAATAAGAAGGCTATAAGATCAGGATATGACATTGATATTCTTCCAAGCGATTTAATTACCTACGGTAATGATGCTAAGAAACTATTAGTAGAACTTCAAAATCATAATGAGAGAATGTTTGTCATAACTATTTTGTTTACAAATATGGAAAAAAGTAGAAAGAAATTGAGTAATATAATCTTTCAACTAAATTCAATAGCAGGTAGGCATAATTGTGTATTGAAAAATCTTAACTATAGACAGGAACAAGGACTAATTTCTTCCCTGCCACTTGGAAAAAATGAAATAGAAATAAAAAGAGGACTTACAACCAGCTCTACAGCAGTCTTTATTCCTTTTACAACAGAAGAGTTGTGCTTAGAAGGAGAGAGCTTATATTACGGATTAAATGCTTTAAGTCGTAATATCATTATGACAGATAGAAAGCTTTTAAAGAATCCAAACGGTTTAATACTTGGAACACCGGGTAGCGGTAAATCTTTTTCAGCTAAAAGAGAAATTACCAATGCTTTTTTAATCACACAAGATGACATCATTATCTGTGATCCGGAAGGGGAGTATGGAAATTTAACTAAGGCACTAGGTGGAGAAGTTATAAAAATATCGCCAACAAGTAAGGATTATATAAACCCGTTGGATATAAATGTAGACTATGCCGATGAAGACAATCCCTTATCTTTAAAGTCTGACTTTATTCTTTCACTGTTTGAACTTGTAGTAGGAAAGGAAGGGTTAAGTGCAGAAGAAACTTCAGTAATTGATAGATGTCTTCCAATATTATATAAGGATTACTTCGACAATCCAATTTCTGAAAATATGCCAATTTTAGAAGATTTATATAATTTACTTTTAAAACAAGAAGAAAATGTAGGGAAAAAATTAGCTGTAGAAATGGAAATTTATGTCAAAGGCAGCCTCAATGTATTTAACCATAGGACTAATGTAGATACAGGAAATAGAATTCTTTGTTATGATATTAAGGAATTAGGAAAGCAACTTAGAAAAATAGGTATGTTAATTGTTCAAGATCAAGTGTGGAATAGAGTAACTATTAATAGAAATAAGAAGGAAACCAGATATTACTGTGACGAATTCCATTTGCTTTTAAGAGAAGAACAAACAGCCTCATATTCCATAGAAATTTGGAAGAGATTTAGAAAATGGGGTGGTATTCCAACAGGTTTAACTCAAAATGTAAAGGACCTTTTAGCCAGTCCTGAAATAGAAAATATATTTGATAACACTGATTTTATCTTAATGCTTAATCAAGCTAGTGGTGATAGGGAAATTTTAGCTAACAAGTTAAATATATCTCTTTATCAGTTATCCTACGTCACAAATTCCAATGAGGGAGAGGGATTACTATTCTATGGAAACACAATAGTACCTTTTGTAGATAGCTTTCCTAAAGATACAAAATTGTATAAGTTAATGACAACTAAACCAGAAGAATTAAAGGAAGGGATAGAAATTGATAGACATAGAGAAGTTAAAAACTAATTATATTATTAATTTAGATGCAATTTCTGCTCTAAAGGAATTTCCAGATAAAACATTTGATTGCTGTATTACATCTCCTCCATATTATGGACTTAGAGATTATAAAGCAGAAGGACAAATTGGAAGAGAAGAAAGTCCGGAGGAATATTTAAATAAATTAATTGAAGTCTTTAGAGAAGTAAAAAGAGTATTAAAAAAAGAAGGAACACTTTGGGTAGTTATTGGAGATTCTTATGCAGGTACAAGAAGCAAAAAAGAATATAAAGATCCTAAAAACATAGAAGGAAGAAGTGGTCAAAAAGAGTCTATTACAGAAAAACTCAGTGGATACAAGGCAAAAGACTTAATGGGGATACCTTGGCAACTAGCTTTAAAATTAAGAGAGGACGGTTGGTATTTACGAAGCGATATTATTTGGCATAAGGAAAATGCCATGCCTGAGTCTTGTAGGGATAGACCATCAAGGTCTTATGAACATATCTTCCTACTATCAAAAGCAAGAAAGTATTTCTATAACTTTGACGCTATGAAAGAACCAATAAAAGAAATAAGCAAGAAAAGATATATGAGGGCAAGAGGAAAAGATAATAAGTATTTACAAGAAGGCACAGGAGCTAAAAGACAGAGCATAAATGAAGCAAGAGAGTATGGAGAATATATAGGAGATAATGTCCCTAAGTTTAGAAACAATAGAGATATTTGGACTATTAACACCAGTGCGTTTAAAGGAAAACACTATGCGGTATTTCCACCAAAACTGGTAGAACTTTGTATAAAAGCAGGATGTCCTAAAAAAGGCTTAATTCTTGATCCCTTTATGGGTTCAGGAACTGTTGGAATGGTAGCTATTAGGATGGACAGAGAATATATTGGAATTGACATAAACAAAGACTACTGTCAAATAGCTAAAGAAAGGATAGAGAAAAATATGAAATAGGAGGTATATATGAAAAAGAAAGGGAAAGTAAACCCAAGAGATGTACCAAAGACCAAACTTATATCAGAAAAGAAAGAAGAAAGCAATGAAAAATTCAGTAGTACAGAGAGAAAATCAGATTTTTCAAAAAAAGAAATTAATAAAGTAAAAAGCAGGAATAACATAGACAATAATGATGAAAACTCTAAGTATTATTCATCTCATTTGCAAGAAAATAGTCAGGATTTACTCAACGAAAAAGATAAGTCAAATAGAGGAAGAAGACAAAGAAAAAACCATGAGGAAAAATTTGCAGAAGCCTCCTATCATAATGAATATCAGCCAGAATATTCGCAACAGCAGCATAGAAAAATGGAAGAAAATGAGGAAAGTAGATATGGTGAATATTACGGGCAAGAAACAGAATACAGGCTAAGTAACTTTAAAGAAGATTTTAATGATAGACCAAATTCAACTAGCTCTAATTTAAAAAGTAGCACTTCTCCCCAAAAAAATTACAAGGGGAATAGTAATTTAAAATGGAAGAAAAACGTTGAGAGTGAAAGTTTTAATGGAGTGCAAGAGAAAAAAATAAGGAGATTTAGAAAAGAAGAAGATAAGGATTTTAATATAGAGGTAAGTTCAACATATGATCCCTTATCGCAGGACTCAGATAATGATGGTGTCATAGATCGCTATGACATGAACTTTAGTGATAGCAATGTATCATATAGGGACACAAGAGATGACTATAAGTATTTACCATCTTCTGATGTGCAAAGAAAAAATTGGGATGGTTATTCTATTCTTGGTGAGAAAGGGAAAGAAAGCTTTCAAAAAAACACCTTTAAAAAACTTTATCAATCTCAAAGTCAGTTTAAGGATAAAGGGGAAAAAGTAGAATTAAAATCTTTAAATGGGAAGTTTAGAAGAAAATATCTATCATATAAGGCAAATGAAGAAGATAAAAAAATAATTCAAGACCTGAATACTAATAAAAAACAAAATAGCAAATATTTCAAAGGCAAAGTTAAAAATTTAGAAGAAAAAGATATGCTAATGGGTAAGGTTTCTAGTGGGAAATTTAGACAGGATAGCCTATCTGAAGGATTCAAAAGTGAATCTGAAAAAAATAAAGATAAATATAATATAAATAAAAAGAATCAAGAAAAAATAGGCACGAAAAAAGAAATCTTCAAACAGGAAAAAAACGTAATAAAAAATGAGAATCTTGAAGTAGATGAACTTGATTTAAATCATAGTGGAATTTCTAATAAAAACAAGGGAAAGAAAAGACAAATAAAAGACGCTTTTGATAATACTATAAAGAAAAGCAACTTTGATCCAAAGAAAGAATACACCAGGACAAAAAAAGAAGTACAGGATTCTAAAAATGTATCTGAAGAAAATAAGGTAGATACAAAAAATAAAACTAAATTCCATTCTAAAAAAGATAACAAAAGTGAAAAAGATAAGTTTTATAAAAAGGAAGATAAAATATCAAAACTATATGAGAAAAAGAATAAAAAAGAAAAAGAGTTAATTAAGTATAAGAAAAAGTCAAAAAAAGCGGGTTTAGAAAAACCTATTACTTTTGCGAGTGCTATGACGGCAAACTATCTATATAGTGGGAAAGATGATAATGCAGGTGTTAACGCTGCTTATAAGCTTAGTAGAACTACCGAAGTTGTAGGTAGAGAAATTAGCCATTTTAGAAGAAAAAAACCTTTAAAAACTCAAAGAAAAATAAAATCTTTAGAAGGAAAAATTTATAAGAAAGAAAGTAAACTTCTATTTCAAAGAAATTTTGAAGAATTGAAGAAGACTAAAGCTTATCAAAACTCTAATAAACTGAATCGATTTTTTATGAAAAAGAAGTTTCAGAGAGATTTTAGGAAGAAACACGGGGAAGGTTTAGTAAATAGAATAAAGAAATCTTTCGCTAATATTGGAAAGAAAACATTGGAAGTTTTAAAAAACAAAGGATATAAGCAAATTTTTATTGCCCTTTGTATTTTAGGACTTTTTTTTATGCTATTTCAAGGAATTAGCAATGTTGGCAGTCTTACTTCAGGATTAACAAGTAATGTTATAGCTACAAGCTATCTATCAAAAGAAGAAGTTTTAATGGATATTAATAATGAATTTACAAGTTATGAATATGCATTACAAGATGAAATAGATAGTATTAAAGAAAATTATCCAAATTATGATGAATATCATATAAAAGGAGATTCTGTTGGTCATGATCTACACGAGCTTTTTAGCTATTTAACAGCAAAATATGGAGAGATTAAGTCAGCTGAAGAGATACAAAAGGAATTAAAAAAACTATTTAATCAAATGTATGAGAAAAAATATACTTCAAAGTCTATTACAAAATATGACAGTGAAGGAAATCCATATATCTATAGAATTCTAACATTAACTATAAAAAAGAAAAGCATTGATGAAATAGCAAGAGAAGAATTTGCAAACTATGAAACAAATATGGCTCATTATTTAGCTTTACTTGATAGTCAGGGAAATATGAGTGGATATTTTGGATCAAGCTATGGGAACTTGGGAGAGATTATAGACAATCCAAACTTTGGAAATCCAGGAATTGAATTTGATGATATTACAGTAAAACAATTATTTAGTGAAGCAGAAAAACACATAGGGAAAAGATATGTGTTTGGAGCAAGTGGACCATCTAACTTTGACTGTTCAGGTTTTGTATGTTGGTCATTTACAAAGTCTGGTGTAAAGAGAATGCCAAGAACTACAGCTTGGCTTATTTATAAAAACTATTGTAATCCAATATCTCCAAGCGAGGCAAAACCTGGGGATATTATTTTCTTTAAAGGCACATATAATTCCGGTACGCCAATTTCTCACGTAGGGATATATGCCGGAAATGGAATGATGCTCCATGCAGGAGATCCTATCCAATATACCAGTATAAACTCAAGATATTGGAAAAATCACTTTTATTCCTTTGGTAGACCAAAATAAGGGGGAAGGAGTAAAAATCTATGAATAAAAAATTAATCAGAAACATAGAAAAACAGAAGAATTTAAGAAAGAAAAAAGAAGAAATTGAAATAGAACTTCAGTTATTAGTAGAGGAACAAGAAGAAATAGAAAATTTAGAGGTCATCAAGGAATTTCGAAGTCAAAAAATATCTCTTGATGAATTTTTATTTATTGTTAGAAAAAATAAGGAAGAAGAAAATAGAGAAAGACAAGAACTTAAAAGAAAAGATACAAATGAAAGTGAGGAAAATTTATGAAAAAAATAACAAGTGGAATTTTAGCTGTGATAATGCTACTTGTAAGTCTAGTGAATATAGTGGCTGTAAGTCCTGTATATGCAAGTACAGATTATAAGGTAGAGTGGACGGAAGATGATTTTATGTATTCCTCTGAGGGAAATATAATTGCCTTTAGTGATAAGGGCTTAGAAAAGAAAGAAAAGACAAATGTTCTAGTATTTCCTGAAGGAACAAAATCTATAAATGGAAATTATTCTTTAAGTCATTTAAACGATGAACTTAGATATAAAAGAGAATTTGGACGTGGCAAACATTGGGATAAAGTAATTATTCCTGATTCTGTTAAGCATTTAGGTTATGCTGCCTTTTACGAAGCAAGTATAGATGAAGTAAAACTATCAAATAGTCTAACTTATCTTGGTGGTTTAGCATTTTTCAATTGTGGACTTAGAGAAGTAACTTTACCTAATACTTTGGTAAATATTGAACATAATGCTTTTGAAAGAAATAACCTTCAAGAAATAACTATACCGAAGTCTGTGAAGACAATTGAACAGTATGCTTTTTCAAGAAATAAACTGCACACTGTAAAAGTTTTAGGCAATCCAAACATTAACAGTAAGGGAGTATTCCATAATCAAGATGTTGAATATAGACCAAAACAAAATCCATTTTACGAAAATCATTTTGGTTTCAACGGAAATCAAGGATTCAAATCTATTCCTAATGGATTAAGGTTTGAAAATGGAGAGTTTGTCTTTGATAAGAACGTAGATAGTGTAGAACTTGAATTTGATTATAACAATGATATGTATCAAGGAAAGATGACTATATACAATCCAAATAAATATTCCATTGATACTCAAACAGATTTAACAGGACAAGACATTGATGAAAAGGACAATAAGATTGATGATTTAACTAAAAACATTAAGGATTTAGAAAATCAGATCAAAGACTTAAATGATAAGAAACAAGAAGACCAATCAAAGATAGATGAATTAAAAGAAAAGTTAGAATCTTGTAAAGATAATGGAGAGAAACTAAAACAAGAAAAGGCTAAGCTAGAAGAAGAGATTAGAGATAAAGATAATAAGATTGCTCAATTGAATAAAGAAATTGAGGATCTTAAAAACTCTAATAATGATGAACTAATAGCAGAAATTACTCAGCTTAAAGATGAATTAAAAAGACTACAAGATGAAAATGCAAAACTAAAAGAAGATTATTCATCTACAAAATGGGAATTAGAGGCTGAGAAAGAAAAGACAGATAAAAACGAAAATAAAATCAAAGAAATGCAAGAAAAGCTCGATTCTTTAGAAGGAGAACTTGCAAAGAAGACTAAAGAAATAGAGGATAAAGATAATAAAATAAAGGACTTAGAAAAAGCTCTTGATGAAAAAGATACTAAGATAAAAGAATTAGAGAATAAAAAGAGAGAAACAGAAAATTCTAAGTCAGAATGTTGCAAGAAAATTGAAGAGCTTCAAAAAGCTATTGATAGTTTAAAAGAATCTTCTGAAAATACAAAAAAAGAATTAGAAGAAAAGATTAAAGGGCTAGAAGAAAAACAAAAAGCTTCTGAAGAAGAAATTAAAAAGCTAAAAGAAGAATTAGATAAGAAAATTGAAGAAGCAAAGAGGTTAATCGAGGAAGCAAATAAAAAGTCTAAAGAAGAACTTGAAAAACAAGCTAAAGATGAAAAAGACAAAAATTTAAACCAAGACTTATCTAAGAAATTAGATGAACTTCTAAAACTTCAAAAAGAAAACAAAGAAAAGAAAGAAGATAATAAATCTCAAGATAAAAAGTTGGACGAACTTTTGAAAGCTGATGACAAGAATATCCTAAATCAATTTGATCTTAACAAAATGAAAGAGCAAGAAAACCAACAAGGCAAAAAACAAGTTAAAGATGAAAAAGAATTTGCAGTTTTCCAAGTAGACAAAAACTTTTATAACATTATAAAAGATGGAAAGAAAACTACTGTGTATATGGATGTAAAAGCATATATTAAGGATAATCGCATTATGCTACCTGTTAGATATGCAGCCTATACTCTTGGGTTTAATGTAGAATATGATGATAGTAATAGAGAGGCTATCTTTTCAAATAAAGAAAATACAGCCTTACCTAAAAAAACTCTAAGATTAAATATAGATACTGGTGTTATGAAAGATAGTCAAGGAAACATTTATCATTCTGACACTAAACCTGTAATTATAAATGGAAGAATTCACGCATCTATTTCCAATATAGCTAAAGCTTTTAATGCAAGCTGTGGGGATATAAGAGATGAAAAAGATCAAAGTATAGAATGGGATAATAGCAGAAAGGCAGTTTATGTCTTCAAGAATATAAAGTAAGAAAAGGAGAGAATTATGAAGAAAAAAAGATTAGGGGTAGCCTTAGTGCTACTCCTTTTACTATTCAGTATGCCAAGCATATCCATAGCTAAGAGCAATGAAAATGAAATAAAAAATCAGTCAAATGATATTTATTTGCCAGAAAAAAGTAAAGAATTAGAAAGCTTATTTGATGAAGATGTATATGAACCATCTAATGAGAGTCAAAAAATTCCTTATCAGGAAGTGCCGAAAATACAAGAAAATAACATAAAAAATGAGCAAGTAGATAAAAAAGAAAAGCCATCTAAACTTGTTAAAGGTGGCAATACTAAAGCAATTAATCCATTAGCTACAAAAGAAAATAAGGCAAGAGGAACAGTTATAGAAAATGTAGATAAAAATGGACAGGATATTACACCGAAAGTAGAAGATCAAACATCAAGAGATGAAAAAAAGGAAAATCCAATAGATGTTAGACAATTTTTAACCTTTCAAACAAAGAGTGGAAAAACTATGCACCTCATTGTAGATCATTCGGAAAATCAAGAAAATGTACAATTACTAACAGAAGTTGGAGAACAAGATCTACTAAATATGATTGAAGGAGAAAGTGAAGTAAAGCCAAAAGAAGAAGTAGTGAAAAAAGAAGAACCGGTGGAGGAAAAACCGAAGAAAGAGGAGAAAGAAGAAAAGAAATCAGGGATAGGACTTTATTTATTTATGGGTTTAATTATTGTTGGTGTAATGGGTGCAGGATATTACTTCAAAATCTATAAAAAAAATGAAGAAGCAAGTTTTGAAGATGAGCAAGATTATAATGAATTAGAAGATGATTATGAATCTGAAGGGGAGGATTATGATCTTGAAGATAAGGAAGATACAGAAATTATTCCAGATGAAGATGAATTTTAATCTTCTCAATGATTTAAGCAGTAGATTAAGGACAACAATAAAATTAATTATCGTGTAAATTTATAAACATACGATAGAAAAGTACAATTAGAATTCTGGAACTTTAATAAAAAACGATGAACAAAACGACAGCACAAACTTAATATATAAGTAAAGCTAAGTTGAAATGATTGATTGTATAATTAAGAATTTGATATAGATAAAATCATAAGTTTAATGAGAATGCTAAAAACGGATCAAGCTTTTTTATACGGATGGAATTCTTATTCGAAGAAAAATCTTTATGCTAGAGACATAAAGTTTGAAGATGTAATAGATAATGGAATAAATATTATAGAAAAAATAAAAAATCGGTAGAGCTATAAAAAGATGAGGGATTGAAAATTTAATCTCTCATTTTTTTATTAAAAAATTAAAGGAGGAAAAATGAAATTAGTAATCGCAGAAAAACCAAGTGTTGCAGCATCAATAGCAAAAGTTATAGGAGCAAAAAATAGAAATAATGGATATTATGAGGGGAATGGATACATTGTTTCATGGTGTGTTGGGCATTTAGTACAAATGGCAAATCCTGATGTGTATGATGAAAGATATAAGAAGTGGAGAATTGAAGATTTACCTATTATCCCAAAAGAATACAAGTATGAGGTAACGAAGACAACTAAAAAACAGTTTAATATTCTTAAAAGACTAATGAATAGTAATGAAGTTGACACCATTATTAATGCTTGTGATGCTGGTAGAGAAGGAGAAGCTATCTTTAGACTTGTATATATGATGGCAAATTGTAAGAAGAAAATGAAACGTCTTTGGATTTCCTCAATGGAAGACTCTTCCATAAAAGAAGGATTTAGCAACTTAAAAGATGGAAGTAATTATGATAATCTTTTTGATTCAGCTAAGGCTCGTGCCATAGCTGATTGGCTTGTTGGAATGAACATAAGTAGACTTTACTCCTGTCTATATAATGAAAATTATAGTGTAGGCAGAGTACAAACACCAACTTTATCAATGATTGTGAATAGAGATGATGAGATAAATAGTTTTAAAAAAGAAAAATATTATACAGTGGAGATTTCCATGAATGGATTTACACTTTCGACAGATAGAATTGATGACAAGATAGTGGCAGAGCAGCTTAAAAATTTAATCGGAGAAAAAATTGAAATAACCGATGTAATTAAAAAAGAAAAGATTACAAAGCCTAATCTGCCCTTTGACCTAACAACACTTCAAAGAGAATGTAATAAGTATTTTGGATACAGTGCAAAACAAACCCTAGATTATGCCCAAAGCCTGTATGAAAAGAAGTATATTACCTATCCACGAACAGATTCAAGATATTTGACAGTAGACATGATAGAAAGCACTGTAAATAATATTATAGGAAAAAATGATTTTGACACAGAAAGAATTAAGGTAGTTTTTAATTCTGAAAAAGTTACAGATCATCATGCAATAATTCCAACGATAAGTTCATTAAATAAGGATATTTCAAATCTCCCGGAAAGCGAAGCCAAAGTATATAGACTTATAACAAATAAACTCTATGCAAGTTTTGGATATCCACTTGTAGAAAATACAACAAAGATAGTGGCTGAATTTGACGGGTTTGAATTTATAAACACTTATAAAATAATTGCAGAAGAAGGGTTTACAAAATATTTAGAAGAATATACATCAAAGAAGAAAGAAGATATACAACTTCCTGATGTAAAAATAGGAGATTTTTTATATATTGAAAATAAAGATATAAAAGAGAAGTATACAAATCCACCTAAACACTTCACTGAAGACACACTCTTAAAAGCAATGGAAATAGCTGGAAATGATGAATTAGTTAAGGATGTTGAAGTTGAGAGAAAAGGACTTGGTACTCCTGCTACAAGAGCGGGAATAATAGAAAATTTGATATACAAAGGTTATATAAAAAGAGAAAAGAAAAACCTAATATCAACTAGAAAGGGATTAAACCTAGTTACTATAGTTATAGATGAGTTTAAATCTCCAAAGACAACAGCAAAATGGGAAATGAGATTAAGTGATATAGCAAAGGGTAAGGAATATAAAGAGAATTTTTTAAAAGAAATTGAAGAAGAAATAAAAAATACTATAGGTAAATATTATAAGTAAATTGATTATAAAAACTTGAATATAATTATAGGAATGAAGAAAGGAATGATTTATGAAAGAAATAGGGTATAATATAAGTGATAAAAGAGTAGGCATTAGGAAATTTGCTTATTTGACATTACTATAAATATACGTTATACTCTTATCAGATAAAGATGGTGTCCCGCTACCGTTAAAGGTGGAGCATTAAAGAAGGTGTATCACTACCTACATCCCAAAGGTAAAATATTAAAGCAAACAGAGAGGTTAAAACCTTTCTATTTTTTTATTCAAATTTCTTCTGCAAAGGAAAAACACAAAAAATGGAAGAATGTTTCTGATGAGCATTTTTTAATTTATGAAGTGATCGATAATAGTATTACTATAGATGGAGATATTTACAAATATTATTCTGATAAAGAAAAAATGCACATATTATCTATATTGGATATTAAGAAAATGATTCCTGTACCGGCTGATTGTTATGAAAGAATTGAATTTAATGAGCTTGAGGATATCAGATATAAAGACTTATTTCAAAAAGAATACGCTTTTTGTTTAAAGGTAAAAACAAAGGTCTTGATAAAGGTAGAAAAAATATACCAAAAGCAAAAGAAAACAGGAATTATAAGAAGAGCAAATTGCAATTTTTCAAAGTTAGAAAAAGCAATGTTGGATTGGAAACAATAGGATAAAGGAAGTTAAAGCGATTAGAAAAGTAAAAAATCTAATCGTTTTTTTATTGCAATAGAAAGATAGCGTAAATGACATATAAAGTTATCCTTTGCTTACAGAAATTTAAAAAATAGAAAGAAATAAAGTTTAATAAATAAATATATAAAAATTTAGTTCATTTTTATCACTATAATGAGGAGGGATAAAATGCCAAGATATGATATAGTAGATTTAAGTAGAACAATCTATCTTGCAAAAGAAGAATTTAAGAAAGATATAAAAAAATATGAGGAATATTTAAAGGTATCAGGCAATAACTATAAGTATCCATATATACATCAAATATCTATATACAATATGGATCCAAAAGCAACAGCCTGTGCAGAATTTGATTATTGGAAAAGTATAGGTAGAAGCGTTAAAAGAGGCGAAAAAGGAATACCACTTTTAGATATAGATAGCGGAAGGATAAAATATATCTTCGACATAAGGCAAACAGTAAGTATTAATCATAATATTTCTGAGGTAAAGTTATGGAAATATGATAGCAAAAAGCACTTAAACTTACTAGATGAACTGATAGATAAGTTTAAAGAAAAAGATAGTAAGCTTCTATTAAGCCAAGAAGATAAAATTGATGCCTTAGTAGAAAGTAATGTTAGAGGAAAATTCAATAAAATTTTAGAAAGTCTATCTGATGAAAGTTTAAAAAGCATTCAAAAGGTAGACCTTTTTAATTTGTTAAAAGAATCCGTAAAAATTTCCATAAGCGAGAGAATGGAGGTCTCATATCAGCTAAAAGAAGAAAACTTATCTTTACTGTCTAAAATATCAAGTTCGGACATAGACAAAGTATTAAGTATAAGTGCTAATATAAGTAAAAATATCTTACTTGATTTGGGAAGTGAAATAAAAAGATTAGAAATTTTAGAGAAAATTCAAGAAAGAAAAGATTTGGAGCAGACAAAAGAGCTTAAGGAGCGTTATAATAAATTAAGTTCTGATATAAACGGTGAAATAAATTTTAAAGGAGGCTTGGAAGATGAAAGAGAAATTAAGATTGGCAGGCAAGGAATACCTCATGGAGGAGGGGATTTACACACCAATCGTCAAGGAGAATTCCTTCGAGAGACAGGGAGGGACATACAAGATGGAAGAATTGGAGGAAGGCATGGAAGTCCTAATACCCAATATGGCAATTCCCAAGAAAATAGATTTAAAGAAACTCAACAGATGGGGAAGGATGAGATTGAACTTTCTCAAGGAGAACAAAGAAGAGGATTATCAGATAATGTATTTGCAAGGGATATTAATGGATCATCTTCTATCAAAGGAAAAAGAGATAGAGGACTTTATCACGAGGGAAGAAGTCAAAATGATGGAAACTTGGGGGCTGACAGAAGAACTGAAAGAAGAGGACTATCTGAAATATCTGAGATTGAAGAAGAACATGGATATGACCCTACAAGAAATAGGGGAAAGGGAGATAATCCTAATCTAAAAAATGAGGAAGTAGAGTTTACTTCCTTTTTTTCTGCTAAAAATCAGGGAGAGCAAATATCCTTCTCAAATCCAATAAGTCAAAGAGAAATAGATACATTTTTAATTCATGGAGGAAATCATGAAGATGGAAGATTAGAAGTAATAGCAGAATTTTCTAAGGGTAAATCTTTAGAAGAACAGGTAAACTTTTTGAAAGAAATATATAAGGGAGCCAATGGTCTTGAAATTGAAGGAAGAAAGATATCTGCATGGTTTGGAAAGGAAGGAGCAATTTTTAAAGATGGAGATGAGGCAAGATATAGAGAAGGGCAAATAGTTTCTTGGAAAGATTTAGCTAATAATATTAATGATTTATTAAATAGAGGAGAATTTGCTAGTAACGTGGAGGTTATAGAAAGTGCCACATATGAAAGAGAAAAAATAGCAGAAAAATTATTGTATTTAAAGAGAGATCTTTCTGATGAAACTAAGGACAGATATTTAGCGATTCTTAATGATATAAAAGGAAGAGGCTTCCCAGATGAAAAAGAAAATCTCGGGAAAAAACTTGAAGATAAAAATTTTATAAATAAACTCAGAAAAGAATACGAGGTATTTTTAGAAGAATATAAGATTAATCCTGATATTTTAAGATTTCATCATTATAAATTATCTAGAATCTATAATGATATCAATGATTTAGAAATAGAAAGAAAATTATATAGGTCAAATTTAAAGGATATTGCACCTATTCAGAGTTTTATAACACAAGATGAAATAGATGAAAGCCTAAAAAGAGGAAGCGGGTTTTCTGATGGAAAGAAAAGAATATATGAATTTTTTACTGAAAAGCATGATTTAAAAGAACAAGCAGATTTCTTGAAAAATGAATATGGCGTAGGTGGAAGTTCTCATGCACTATCTGCTGCAAGAGAAAGTGGTGAGTGGCACGATGCGAAGGGAATAAAATATAATAAAGGTAATGCAAAAGAAATACTACTATCTTGGTCTAATGTTGCAAGAAGAATTAATGACCTTATTAAAAAGAATAGATATATAGATGAAGAAAGTTTTGAAGAAAATAGGGAGAAAAAAACAGATCAGGAAATAAATAAAACAGAAAAAGAAAGCCAGGAGTATATAAATTATCAAGATGATTTGCCTCCAACTGATAATGATGTATATATAGAAAGAACAAATAATAGTTCTATATATTATTATCAAGGACAGTCTGTAGCAAGTATAGGTGATGATGGAAAACTTATCATTTATGATGAATTTATACCAAACTTTTTAAAAGAAGAAATATATTCCATAGCCTTTGAAAAACAATTAGATATACCATTAGACCAGTTAGACGATGGAATTATTCTTGAGGGAATACATGACACTTTTTATATTAAAGAAAAGGAAGAAATAGAAGGAAGAGAATATTACCTTTTAGAAAGTCAAAGTCGATATGATGATATTCCAAATATTATAGTTAATTCTAACAAAGAAGTTATAGATGATGATATAGTAAATGGTTTTGAAGAATTTAAGGAATTTTATACTAATAAAAATAAAGAAAATATAGATTTTGATTTAGATAGCCATAGAAAAGATGATTATTGGATAATTGAGTTTAATGAGGGTTCAAGTCTAATAGAAAAAGATTATGCAGGACAAAGGCTGACTAAAGAACTATTAGATGAAATAAGGGAAATAGATGAAAAGATAAGACTTCATAATAAGACCTTAGGAGAAGATGAGTATGGTCAGATGACTGATGAGTGGGAGGGGTATTCCAAATTCTATTTTAACCATATAGTAGATGGGAAAATAGTTGATCACTATAAGATAGACATAGGTGATGGAAACGAGATCAACCAAAGAGACTTTGAATTTCTTTATGAACAAATAGGAAAAAGTCAGATAGAACTTAATCAAACTATAGAAGAAAATAAGATAGATGAAAAAATAATTTCCATAGACCAAATTGAAGATATACTTTTCGATGTATTAGTTAAGGATAAAGTTTTAGAAAATGAAATTATAAAGGCAAGAGAAAACTTAGGAAATAATACTTTAGCAAGTTTTAACTCTGTATTCCAAAGAGAATATGCGAAAATCATGAGAGAAGTTGCCGATAAGCAGGGAAATCTTCCGGATGATATGAAGTCAATAGATAAGGTTAAAGAATTAGGCATTAGAATAGAAAATAGATATAGAGAATATTTAAATAATTCACTTAAAAACAATATAGAAGATGATAAGAAAATCCTCTCTATAAAAGTGGGAGATATAGTTAGAACAGAGGATAATAAATATTTAAAAATAAAAGATATTTCCAGTGGATATGATAATAACCATAATCCAATAACATATTATTCATATGATGCCTATTTTGATAAGGACTTAAAACTATTTTCACATTCCTTTAAAGGAAGCAATTTAAAAGCTTTAGAAGTATTAAGAAATGAAGTAGAAGAAAAATTAACAAAAGAGATTGTAGAAGATAAATTAGCAGTAAAAGTAGGATATTATTATGCTTTAGTAGATAAAGAGAAAACAAAGGATATAGAACTAGAAGAAACAGGAATTAGAGTTTATCCAAGAAAGGAAAACTCACAAGGAAAGATCTACAATTTATATAAAGGGAAATCTTTTGAGGATAGCAGAAAAATAGACAGTTTGTTTGATGAAATTACTGTCAAAATGAAAGAAGTAAACCTTACAAATTTAAATGATGTATTAGAATTGGAAAGGGAAGGTTTATTTGAAATTACTGATGATAAAGTTACAAAATTTGAGGAAGGCTATGATATAGATGTTCAAAGCTTTAATCAGCAATTTCCAGATTACTATAATGATATATATGTTTTTAATAAAAATCTTGAAATCAATGGAGCATATCAAAATTTAGCACACATAAATGAAGAAAATAAAATTACTTTTAATATAAATTTATCTCAAGAAGAAAAATCAAAAATTGAAGAAATAAGAGATAAAAAAGAAGTTCTTTCCAAGTTAATAGATAAGGATATCAAAGAAAAAAGAGAATACTATTTTGATCCTCAAAATGAAGAATACTTACTACTGTCAAAGAAAATAGAAGATGGATTATTAAAAAAACCAGAAAATATTATAGATGGAAAAGAAGGGTATAAGGTAGAGCTAATCTTAGATGTTAAGGGGAAATCTCTTAAACAAAATTTACGATACAATGGGTATATTTTAAATTCTAATCAAGCTATAAAATATAAAAGTTATAAGGACATATTAAGTAACTTTCCTTATTTACTTGATGACAAACATAGAGAAGTGCTTTTAAATGGATATTTAAATCAGCAAATAGAAAATGATAGAACAAGGCAAGAAGAAAATCCATTTAAAGAAGGTATGAGTGTTAGATACAAAGGAAAAGAATACACTATAACTGCTATTAACGATACTACAAGTCCTAAAACTATAGAACTAGAAGATAGCACAGGACTAATGAATGGCTTTATTACCGGAAGTGAAACAATTCTTTTTAATGACTATAAAAATCTTGATTTAGAAGTATATAGATCTAGTGAAAAAGAAAAACAATCTATTGATAAAGGGGAACTAGTAGAACAAATCAGCTTTGAAGATATTGACAATAATAACGAAGAAGAAGTTAAAAAAGACAAAAAGACTGATAGAGAAAATATAGAAGGGGTTTATGAAGTTTCTTTAGAAAACTATAAAATTATTAATGAAGAAGAAAACCTACCACCTTCACAGAGATTAAAAAACAACATTGAAGCTATAAATGTCTTAAAGGCTTTAGAAAAAGAAAATAGAAGTGCAAGAAAAGATGAACAGGAAATTTTGGCAAAATATATTGGCTGGGGAGGACTTTCCGATGTATTTGATGAAGAAAAGGAAGGTCAATGGCTTGATGCAAGAAATTTTTTAAAAGAAAATCTAACTGGGGAAGAATATAATAGGGCAAGAGAATCAACCTTAACAGCTTTTTATACGCCGAAAGTAGTTATAGACGCTATCTATGAAAGTCTTTCTAATCTTGGATTTGAAAAAGGAAATATATTAGAACCAAGTGCTGGGACAGGGAGATTTATAGGAAATCTACCTGAAGAAATGAAAGAGTCAAACTTTTATGGAGTTGAATTAGATAGCATTAGTGGACAAATTGCCAAAGAACTTTACCCTAATGCCAATATCCAAATAAAAGGATTTGAAGAAACCAATTTTTCTAATAACCTATTTGATGTGGCCATAGGAAATATTCCTTTTGGAGAATTTAAAGTAGCAGATCGTGAGTATGAAAGAAATAACTTTCTAATTCACGATTATTTTTTTGCTAAAACTTTAGATAAGGTTAGGGATGGAGGCATCATTGCCTTTATAACATCTTCAGGAACAATGGATAAAAAAAGTGAAGATGTTAGAAGATATATATCGGAAAGAGCAGAGTTCTTAGGAGCAATAAGACTACCAAATACTACATTTAAAGGGGTAGCTGGAACAGAAGTAACTTCAGATATAATCTTTTTAAAAAAGAGAGATAGGCTATTAAAGATAGATGAAGACTGGATAAAGCTAGACAAAGATGCAAAAGGACTAATATATAATAAATACTTTGTAGATAATCCTCAGATGGTAATAGGGACTATGGAAGAAATACCGTCAAGATTTGGGACAAGCCTTGCTTGTATTGAAAATAAAGATATTTCTTTAGAAGAAGGACTAAAAAAAGCCATTAAAAATATTCAAGGTAGGTATGAAGAAGCTCAAATAAATGATGATTTAGGAGAAGAAACAATACCAGCTGATGATAGTGTTAAAAACTATTCTTTTGCTTTAGTGGATGATGAAATATATTTTAGAGAAAATTCAATTATGCAAAGAATATCCTTAAACCAAAATGATAAAGATAAGGTAAAAGAATATTTAAGATTAAATGAAAGTCTAAGGAAAGTTATAACCTATCAAAGAGAAGACTATTCAGATGAAGAGATAAAAAAAGAACAAGAAAATCTAAATAAATTCTACGATGATTTCAATAGCAAACATGGAAGACTAAATTCAAAAACCAATAAAAAGTTATTTAGAGAAGATGCCAATTTTTCTTTAATTTCAACTTTGGAAAAATTAGATAAAGAAGGCAACTTTATAGGAAAATCTGACATCTTTAACAAGAGAACTATAAAAAAAGCTGTAATAATAGATCATACAGATAGGGCAATAGATGCTCTGGTACTCTCTATTAGTCAAAAAGGTAAAATAAATTTTGATTATATGGAAGAATTGACAGGAAAAACAAGAGATAAATTAATAGAAGAATTAAAGGGAGAAATATTTTTAAATTTAGATTCCTTTGAACCTAATGATATAAATCCATTTAAGTCTGCTAATGAGCTAGGAGATTTTTCAAGACCTTACGTAAGTGCTGATGAATACTTGTCAGGAAATATAAGAGATAAAATTGAAGTTGTAGACTCTTATATTAAAAACATCGAAAAAGAGTTAGGAAAGGAAGAAAATCTAGAGGATAGTAAACTCTTAAAAAAAGAATTAGAAGAGTTACATTTTCAAAAAGCAAAGCTAGTGGAAGTAATGCCTAAAGCACTAGATGCAAGTGAGATTACAGTTAGAATGGGTGCAACATGGATACCGGAACAAGATTACAAAAAATTTATGTTTGATTTGTTGAAAACACCAGTTTCATCAAGGTGGAATATAGATATCAAGTATTCTGACTTTACAGGAGAATATAGAGTTGAAGGAAAAAGCTCTGATAGGGACAATGACCTTGCTTCTTTTACCTATGGTACAAATAGGGTAAATGCATACAAATTGATAGAAGATACTTTAAATTTAAGAGATACTAAGGTATTTGATCAAGTAGAAGACAGTGATGGAAAGAAAAAATCTGTGCTTAATCAAAAAGAAACAATGCTTGCAAGAAGTAAGCAAGAGATGATAAAAGAAGAATTTAAAAGCTGGATATTTGATGATGTGGAAAGAAGAAATAGATTAGTAGAAGATTATAACGAAAGATTCAATTCTATAAGACAAAGGGAATATGATGGAACTAATCTTACTTTTGAAGGAATGAATCCTGAAATAGAATTAAGAGCACATCAAAAAGATGCAATAGCAAGAGGGTTGTTTGGTGGAAATACTTTACTTGCCCATGAAGTAGGAGCAGGAAAAACCTTTGAAATGATAGGTATAGCCATGGAGTCAAAAAGACTTGGTATGAGTAATAAGTCAATGTTTGTTGTTCCTAACCACATCGTAGAGCAATTTGGAAGAGAATTTAATGAACTTTATCCAGGAGCTAATGTATTATGTGCTACAGAAAAAGACTTCACACCAGATAGACGAAAAAGATTTTGTAGTCGTATTGCTACAGGAAGTTTTGATGCTGTGATTATAGGACATAGTCAATTTGAAAAAATTCCTATATCAAAAGAAAGACAAGAATATGAATTGCAAGGTCAAATTGATGAAATCATTGACTATATAGATGAATATAAAAGAGAAAGGGATCAAAGATTTACTGTAAAGCAATTAGAAAAAACAAAGAAAAAATTAGAGACAAAGTTAGAAAAACTAAATGCTGATTATAAGAAAGATGACGTTGTAACCTTTGAGGAACTGGGAGTAGATAAGTTATTTGTAGATGAAGCCCACGCATACAAAAACCTCTATCTATTTTCTAAAATGAGGAATGTAGCAGGAATTACTTCTACAGATTCACAAAAATCATCAGATATGCTTATGAAATGCCGCTATATGGATGAAATTACTAATAATAAAGGATTAGTATTTGCCACAGGTACACCAGTAAGCAACAGTATGGCTGAACTTTATACCATGCAGAGATATTTACAGTATGATGAATTAAAAAAGATGAAATTGCAACATTTCGATTCTTGGGCGTCTACTTTTGGAGAAACAATAACGGCAATAGAATTAAATCCTGAGGGTAATGGTTATAGGAGCAAAACCAGATTTGCAAAATTTTATAATCTTCCTGAACTTATGAATACTGTAAAAGGATTTATGGATATTAAAACAGCTGATGTTTTAAATCTTCCTACACCAATTGCCCATTATGAAACTATAAAAACAAAGCCTACCGAAGAACAAAAAGAAATTCTTGAAACTTTTTCCGAGAGAGCAGATAAGGTTCGTGATAAGCAGGTAGATTCAAGTGTTGATAATATGCTATTAATAACAAATGATGGGAAGAAGATGGCATTAGATCAAAGATTAATCAATCCTTTACTTCCTGATGATCCTAATAGTAAGGTGAATACCTGTATAAAAAATGTATTTAGCATTTGGGATAAATATAAAGATAAAAAATCTGCTCAATTAATATTTTGTGATATGTCTACACCAAGTAATGATTTTAATATCTATGATGATATTAAAACAAAACTTATAGATATGGGAGTACCTGAAAATGAAATAGAATTTATTCATAAGGCAAAAAACAATATGGAAAAAGACGCTATCTTTGATAAGGTAAGAAAGGGAGAAATAAGAGTCTTACTTGGTTCAACACAGAAAATGGGAGCAGGTACTAATGCCCAAGAAAAACTAATTGCAATTCACGATCTTGATATACCATGGAGACCTGCTGATCTTTCTCAAAGGGCAGGCAGGATTGTGAGGCAGGGAAATGAGAATAAGGAAGTCCATATATTTAGATATGTAACAGAAAATACTTTTGATGCCTACCTATTCCAAACCTTAGAGAATAAACAAAAATATATTTCCCAAATTATGACGTCAAAGACTCCTGTAAGAGTTGCAGAAGATGTAGACGAAGCCACATTAAACTATGCCGAAATCAAAGCTCTTGCAACAGGAAATCCATTAATAAAGGAGAAGATGGACCTTGATGTTGAAGTTTCTAAACTTAAAATGCTAGAGTCCAATTTTAAATCAAATCTTTACAAGCTGGAAGATAAAGTAGTTAAATTTTATCCAAAGGAAATAGAAAGATTAAAAGAAAGGATAGAGAACTTAAAGGAAGATATTAAAAATGTTGAGCCTTATAGAGAAGTAGATAAAAATTTAAAAGAAGATAATAAATTTACCTCTCTAATTATTGACGGAAAGAAGTATATAGATAAGAAAATAGCTGGAGAGTTTTTGTTGAACAAAATTAAGGGAGTTAAAATATATAGGGAAATGGATAAAGATGGAGAAAAAATAGGTGAATATAGAAATTTTGATTTATCCATAAAATATGATTCTTTTTTCAATAAATATAACTTTATATTAAAAGGTAAGGGAGAATATAGAGGAGAGTTTGGAACAGATGAAATAGGTAATATAACAAGAATGGATAATGTATTAGATAAATTACCAGAAAGATTAGAAAATACAATTTCAAAACTAAAAGATACAGAAGAGCAATTTCAAACAGCCAAAATTGAAATACAAAAGACATTTCCACAAGCTGAACTTTTAAAGGATAAGACACTAAGACTTGCAGAAGTAAATAATTTACTAGATATGGGAAAAAGTGAAGATATAAGCCAAGATAATCCATTACTAGAAGAAGTAAAGGAAGAATTGATAGACTTCCTTAACAGAGAATATGATGAAGAAAACAGGTTAGAGGACTTTGATACTATATTTCCTGACTTAACAGATATAGGAATAGCTTATACAACTACACCAGATGAAAAACATGAAATACAAGTAAGTTTAGATTTAATAAATTACAAGATGAACACTTATGTAGATAAGAACCTAATTGACAGCTTTCAATACACCTATGATCCCTTAGATGCAAGTGATTTAAAAGAGCTAGTACAGATAAAGACATCTATTGGCTTTTGGAATTTTAGTGAGCTTGTATCAGTAAATGAAGAAAAACTGAGAGAAGTAATGGGACTTGAAATAGATGATTATGGCAACTTCTATGACCCATTATCTAAAGATATGGATTTAGATGGAATAATAGATAGAAATGATGCTGACTTTAGAGATAGTAAAGTGCAGGAAATAGGAGATTTTGAAAGGAAAGAAAAAACATCTATTATGGATAAATTAAAGGAATATAAGGGAAATTTAGTAGTAAATAATAATATAAAAGAAATAAATAATAGTGAACCATGTGGCAGATAAAGCTTTAAATGAGATTATTAGAGGAAAAAGAATATGGAATTTGATAGATATAGCTTTAATGAATTTATTCGAGAAAATTTTTCTTTTGATGGTAATACTCAGAGAATAATCAACAATATAGTTGAATATGGAATTAAAAATTTTTCCGATTCAGAAGATAAATTAGTTGAATTTATTCAGACTACAATTGATGATCCAACAGTTGAAGAAATAAAACAATTTATTATTAGTGATGGAAAGGAAGAAGAAATAAAAGATTTAACAGATAAGAAAGATAAAAATAGAAATGGAGGAATAAAAATGAATATAAAAAAGGGAAATGTAATTGAAACTGAATTTGGAGACACTATGGTATTGGATGTGAAGGATAATCAAGCCACCTTATTTGACGGAAATCAATTTATTTTAGCCACAGGAGTAGAGTTTAATAAAGAAAGTGGAAAGTATGAATGGAATTCTGTTAGATACGCAAGTGATATAAAAACAATAGCAAATATGGAAAATACAAATTTTGAAATCATGAAAAATACAATAGATTTTTTAGCAGAATATAATCATAAAGAATTTGTAAAAGGTATTATATCTCTTGAAACAGGAGTAGAAAATGAAAATGTTCTTAATAATGCCTATGATAATTATATGAACGATTCAGTTATGGGCCTTATTGATGAAAAGTTTATTGAATATATAGACGAAGAAGAGTTAAAAGAAAACTTAGAAGTTAATCAAGAACAAGGAGATAAAGCAATAAAAGATATAGATAATAAAGAAAAGGATACATTAAATATAGATGGAAATATAGCAACTGATATAAAAATTAAAGATTTAAAATCAAAAGATGGGAGGGACTTTAAAGTAGCCTCCTTTTCTATTGCTGAAAATGACAAGGAAGGAAATGCAAAATTCATCAGCTGCTACGCCTATAATGATAAAATCAATCAAGTAAAAAATTTGAAAAAAGGAGATTTTGTACACCTATTTGGCAAAGAAAAGAAAAGTATGGGAAAGGATAATAAGGAATACACAAGTCTAAAAGTATACTCTGCAAAGTTATTAAAAGCTAAAGAGCATACTAAAGCAAAAGCATCAACAATAGGGAAATTAAAGGAATTTAAGACTAAAGGGAATATGAAAGTGGATGAAAAGAAGAAAAAGGATAATAGCATAGAAAGGTAAAAGATTATAGGGGGCAGGTTTTAGTCTGCCTCCTGTATTTTTTTTTATTGGTTGTCTTTAAGGTAAAATGATGGGTTATATTGAAAAAATATCAGCCACATCCTATCAGGAGGGCTGATACACAAAATTTTATACAGTCTCCCCTAAACAAAACTTTTCAAACTACTGGAGAATCCGATACACCAGATCCTTACTTATACAATTCATTATAAATATACTTATCAGTATTCTTTCTTAATTGGGTCAATTCATTTATCAATATATTCTCGTTGGCGTAGTCATCCATAAGAATATCTTTTTTATTTTTGTATTCATCATATAATTTTGACAACTCTTTTATACTTAGATTTTTATATTGACACTTTTCTAAAGTATTTATTGCTTTTTCATATGCGATAATTTGAGGCTTATATTCACTATAAAAATCTTTATCATTTGTGTTTTCTTTATAGGTTTTATAAATAACCTTATTTATTTTTATAGTGTTAATGTCTTCAATAACTGTGTAAATTTCACTCATAACTTTTTCAACATCTTTAATCTTATTTAAGATTTCTTGCCTATTAACAGCCTCTTCTTGGAGTTTAGTTTCCAAATCCATACTAGATGATAGACCGTATTTTCTAAGCTGATTTAAGGTCTTCGCCATAGTATTCATATTATGTTTTCTAGCCCATATTTCATAACCTTTAGAAGATTTAACATTTTCATTATTTTCTATGTCTATTATATTATCAAATTTCTTATAAGATTTCTTAGCATAATATACTTCACTATTTTTGTAATTTTCATTTGCCTTATTTTCAATTCTTTCTTTTATTTTCTCTTTTGTATAATCTTTTCCAAGAGTAGTTTCCTTCGCACGAATGAATCGCCCCTTTTCTCCTTGTTTTTTATGTCTGAAAGAAAGATATTTTCCAAGTTTAATTTCATAGCCATATTCTTCCATAAGCTTTAAGAAATTCTCATAGCTATTTGCTTTATTAATAGCATGATCAATAGAAATTTGAAGTTTATGTTTCCAAGATTTTCCTTTATTAAATTCAATATATTCTTTGTAGGATTTACCATTGGTTTTATACTTTTCTTTAAATTTTACATAATCTTCATCTATAACAGAGAGCTTATATTTTCTACATAAATCATCACTATGATTTCTAATTTGGTGGTAAGTTTTTTTGTTACTTTGATATGCTTTACCAGTTTCAAAAGAAACATTATTAAATAGTATATGGTTGTGAATATGACCCTTATCTATATGGGTAGTAAGAACATATTCATATTTTCCTTTTAAGATTTTATCGCATAGTTCTATGCCTATTTGATGAGCCTCTTCAGCAGTAGTTTCTCCAGGAAAAAAAGATTGAATTAAATGTCTTGCTAAAACTTTTGCTTTAGAATTACATTCTATTTTTGTTTGTTCAAATTCTAAATGAGCAGTTATAGGGTTACAGTTTAGGGAGGAAATTAGAATTTTTTCATCTGTTTTATCACTATTCATAATATAATCAAGTGCTACTTTTAAAGTGGATTTTATAGGATGAATTTTAGTAATTGCCATTATTCTTTCTCAGTATTTATGCTATTAGAATTAGTAAGAGAGTATATTTTTTTACGCATAGAGAAAATATCTTTTGCTTGATTTTCTAATAAGCTTTTTAAATCTTCTACATCATCTTTATATATGATTGATGTAGTATTTACCCTTTTAGCAATTTGATTTATATTATTTGAAGTACGACTTATATTTGTTGACATTTCACGAAAGACATCCATATCTAATACATAAATATCTTTTTCTAAAATACATTTCATAATAAATTGCCTAAGAGTTTTACACTTAGATGCTTTATATTTTTCATTTAGCAATTCTAACTCCTCATCAGATAACATTAAATAGATTCCGTTATTTCTAAATCTACTTGTCATAATTTAACCTCCTCGTATATTGTAGTTGTAATAATAAATACTACATTTTGTTCTCAATCCCTCTTTCTTATGTGATAATAATTATATAGATAGAGCTCGTAGTAAACTTCCTTGAAGTTCCTCTTCCTAATAAATTTATTAATCGAAATAAAAAAGAAAAACCTGTAAATTCAAGTAGGATTACTTGACTTACAGGTTTAATTTATTCTATATATTTCGTCTGGAAATCTCCTGATTTAATTTTTTATTGCTTATATTTTATCATTTTTTGAGATAATATTCAAGTTTGAGTTGGGGCTATTATAAGAGTTAGTTGATGAATTTAATTATTATAAATTTAGGGGTTTGGGGATATTCCCCAACAAGTAAAATGGAAAAAATAAGCGATATAATCGTAGTATTCTTATTCCATTTTTAGTAAGTGCATATGCACTTACTGTGCTTGCTATTTTTGCTATTTTTACTATTTTTGCTATAATACACTATTTTATGATAACTTAAATTTTAAAAAATTAAAAAAATTACTTTGAAATAGATACTTTTACAACTATAATAATATGTATGATATTAAAAAATATTTTAAATTATCATATTTAAAGATATTTGATTAAATTATTAGTTAATAACAATTTAAGAGGGGGAGTAATTTATTTTACACAGGGAATTTGCTGAAGAAAATTATTTAGAAGCCATATATATTTTATCTTTGGAAAATGAAGAGGTTAGAAATATAGACATTGCTAACTATTTGGATTACAAAAGACCGACGGTTACAAGAATGCTAAAAAAACTTGACAATAAAGGCAGGATAACTTATGGAGATGATAAAATAATTCGTTTAACAGAAGAATCAAAAAAATTTTGTGAAAAGATGTATAAAAAACATATGTATCTTACTAGCGTATTCATTAAACTTGGAGTTAATCCTAAACAAGCAGAAAGTGAAGCTTGTCTTATAGAACACGTTATATCAGATGAAACGTTTAAAAAATTAAAAAAACATTTTAATGAAACCTTATAATTAATAGCATAGATAACTTTTAAATAAGTTTTTTATGCTATTTTTTTTAATTATTTTACAAAAAAGTTCAAAAACTCATTGATAAATGTTATCAAATGGTATATAATGAATAAAAGTTAGCTATTGCTAACAAAAAATATATTAAAAGGTGAATTTATGTCAAAAAATTTTGAAATGCTAAATAAAGAATTAGACGAAAACAATATTAAAGCTAGTCTTGTTATATTTCCGTTTGCAGGAGGTGGAGTATCTGCATTTAGAAATTGGAAATATGAATTTGAAGATGTAAGGATATTTGTTGCTCAATATCCAGGAAGAGAAAATAGATTTTCTGAAAAAGCTATAAGTGATATTAATATTTTAGTTGAAACATTATTCAATGATATGGAAGAAAATTTTGATTTTGGAAAACCTTACTATTTATTTGGACATAGTATGGGAACAAAAATAGTTTATGAAATAGCCTTAAAGATCAAAAATTCAAGATATGAAAATCCAAGAGGAATAATAATTTCAGGTGGACGTGCTCCAGTGTATAAAGAACCAAACCCAATCTATTACCTTGATGACGAAGGTTTTATAGAAGGGCTAAGAAGATATGAGGGAACCCCGAAAGAGATATTAGATAATAAAGAATTGATTTCAATTTTTTTACCGACACTTAGAGCAGATTTTGTAATAGACGAAGACTATCAAGATACAAAACATGAAAAATTAGAAAGTCCCATACTTGGCCTTATGGGAGATAAAGATCAAGAAATGAAATTAGAAGAACTTAAAAAATGGCAAGATTATACAACAAAAGAATTCGTCTATAAATATATAGATGGCAAGCATATGTTTGTAAATACATCTACTGATATGGTTATAAGGGAAATAAAAAGCTATATTAATGAAAACGTTAAAAATAATTAAAATTACAGAACTAACAAAATTTGACATTAATGAGGTAGTTCAATTTATACATGATGATTGTATAGCAGTAGTTGCTGTAGAGACAAATAGTTACGGAATTATAAGTGAATGTATTCCATATTTAAGTAAAGATCAAATTGAAATTATGTGGAAGTATAGAAAAGAAAGTGACAGAATTAATTATGCTGTAACAAAAGCAATAGTAAACTTGCTATTTTCTAAAATTGAGAAACTAAAATGCGAAGAGATTAGATGGCGTTACGGTAAATATAATAAACCATATATTAGAAATCATTTGAATTTACATTTTAATATATCACATACCACAGGATTTTCAATAGTAGCCTTCTCAAGAAATGATATAGGAGTTGATATTGAAAATATAGAAAGAAATATAGATTATAGTGAAATTAAGAATAATTTTTTTATTAACAATGAAAAAATATTAGGTTTGAAAGACTTTTACAAATATTGGGTTTCTAAAGAAGCTTATTTAAAATATAAAGGAGTCGGTTTAATTCAAAATTTGGAAACAGTTGATGTTATTAATAAAAATAATAATGTAATGAAAGTTATAGATAAAGAAAATAATATTCAAAAGGAGATTTTGATTTTTGAAAAAGAAAAATTTGTTTTTGCGTTATGCTATTAAAAAAGTAGGGCAAATATTATGAATTTAGAGATTAAGAGACAATTAATCAACTTTTATGATAAAGATGTTTGGGAGCATCTAACTGTTGGCGAACATTTGAAAATGTGGTCAAATACATACGCCGATAGAGTAGCAGTTGTAGATGAAAATGAAGAATTGACATATAGACAACTTAAAGATGAAGTGGATTGTTATGCTAATGGACTTTTAAATCAAGGATTCTGTAAGGGAGATAAAGTATTATTTCAACTTCCTAATAGTAAAGAATTCATTATAATTTTATTTGCAATGATGAGTATAGGAGTGATTCCTGTAATTATCTTGATGGGTCATAGATATTCTGAAGTTAAGGGAATTTTAAATAAAACAAATGCAAAAGCATATATTGGAATTAACAGGTACTTAGGATTTTCATATGAAGATATGGTGTCTAATATTATAGAAGATACGAAAGAAGATATACAAGTTTATTTGATTGGCGAAACAGAGAAATATGAGAAATTATGTGCTTTAAGACAAAATAGAAAAAATAAATTTGCCAAAGAGTTAGATTATAAGGAAACTGCTATATTTTTATTGTCAGGAGGAACAACAGGCTTTCCGAAACTAATACCTAATAGGCATTGTGAATTTATATATTTAGCAAAAGAACTGGCAAATGCAACAGATATGAATGAAGATACAGTGTATTTGGCAGCTTTACCTATGAGCCATAAATTTGCACTTTGTTGTCCGGGAATGATTGGGACATTGTCAAAAGGTGGTAAGGTGGTTACTTGTAGAGTATCCAGTCCTGATGAAATAATACCTTTGATTGAGGAACAGGAAGTTAGCATTATGGCATTGGTACCTACTTTAGCTAATATGTGTATAGAATATCTTAAAAATGATGATGCTGATATCAGCAGTTTGAAGTATATACAGATAGGTGGATCTGTTCTTGATTCTAACTTAGCAAAAAAGATTCAGGAAGAATTTAATTGTAAATTATTGCAATTGTATGGCATGAGTGAGTCGTTGATTACTTGCTCTAGGGTTTTGGACGATGATTATGACAGATTACATACTCAAGGGAAGAAGTTAAGTGAGTTTGACGAAGCTCGTATTGTTGATGAAAACGGGAAAGAGGTTCCTGATGGAGATTTTGGAGAGCTAATAGTTAGGGGACCATATACTATTTTGGAATATTATGATTCATCAAAACTAAATGATACTCAGTTTACAGAAGAATGTTTTTTAAGAACAGGAGATAGAGCCGCTAAGTTATATGGAGACAATTATAAAATTGTTGGTCGTGTGTTGGAGATGATAAATCGTGCTGGAGAAAAAATAGTTCCTTCTGAGTTGGAAAATATTTTGCTTACAAATAAGAATATTAGAGAAGTGCAAATTGTTGGCATACCCGATGAGACGCTTGGAGAAAAAATAGGTGTATTTATTTTGAAGGGAAGTGCTGTTCTTACACTTAGAGATATAAGGAATTACTTGGTAGAAAGAGGACTTGCTTCTTTTAAGTTACCGGATGAAGTACAGTATGTTGATCAATGGCCATTAACAAGCGTTGGAAAGGTAGATAAAAGTAAATTAAAACAACTAATGATTAAATAGATAAGGAGGCTACAATATGGAAACATATCAAACTAGACAACAGGCAGTACGACTTCTTGATGAAGTGTTACAAGCAAACTTAGATGGATTTAAACCTTCAGGAAAAGACAATTTGATTGAAAAGGGTTTAGGCTCTATCCAAATCATGCAAATAGTTTCAGAGCTTAAAAAATTAGGGATAAAATTATCGTTTGCAAAACTAATGGAAAATCCTACACTTGAAGATTGGATTAGACTTATTGAAAAAGCAAATATTAAAAATATTGATAAAAAGACTGAATCAAGAGAAAAGAATATTTCGGAAGAGTTCCCTTTAACGGATGTACAGTATGCTTATTTTGTAGGGAGAGAAGAAGATCAGGTTCTAGGTGGTGTTGGGTGTCACGCATACTTAGAAATTGATGGACAAGAGATTGTAACAGATAAATTAACTGCTGCTTGGAACTGTTTACAAATGGAAAATCCAATGCTTAGAGCAAAATTTAACCGTAATGGTACTCAGCAAATTATGGAAGAACCATACTCAAAAGAAGTTAAAATTTTTAATTATACTTCACTATCTGAAGAAGATGCAGACATAAAACTATTGGAAATGAGAAAAGAAATGTCTCATAGAAAATTTGATATAGAAGTTGGAGAAGTAGCTAGCCTTAGCATTGCGTTACTAAAGGATAAAAAACATAGAATATTTTTAGATATTGATATTCTAGTTGCAGATATAATGAGCATAGGCATTATAATGAGTAGACTTGTAGAGCTGTACTGCGGAGAAGATAAAGTTTCAATAGATAGCAATTATACTTTTAAAAATTATCTGGAGGAACGAAAAATAGATGACGAAATATACAAAAAAGATAAGGAATTCTGGAAGAAAAAAATTGAATCCAGTTTTCCTTTAGAGGCACCTAACTTACCCATTAACAAAAAACCGGAAATGATTGAAAAAGTGGTTTTTTCAAGAAGAAAGAAAATTATTAGCAAAGAAAACTGGATTAAGATTAAAGAAAATGCATATAAAAATAAAGTTACCCCATCAATGGTTCTGTTATCAGCATATTCAATGATTATTGAAAGATGGACAAATCAAGAAAAATTTGTGATCAATGTACCATTATTCAATAGAGATGTAAATGATAATAGTGTTAAAAGAATGGTTGCAGATTTTACTAATCTTCTATTAGTTGAGTGTGAAAGAAAGAATGAAAAATTTTTAGATAGAGTGAAAACTATATCTGGCACATTTTTAGAAAATGCCTCTCACAGCTCATACTCTGGAGTGCAGGTACAAAGAGATGTTTATAAAGAAGTTGGAAAAACTATCAATATTGCACCTGTGGTGTTTGCTTGTAATATAGATTATCCTTTAGAGACTCAGGAAACAAGAAAAATATTCGGGAAAATAAACTATATGGTATCACAAACTCCACAAGTTTGGCTCGATTTTCAAACTTATTTAGTAGATGATGAGATTGTATTATGCTGGGATGTGGTTGATGAATTATATCCAGATGGAATGATTGATGATATGTTCGACTCTTTATACACTTTATTACAATCATTAAGTGATAATGAAAATTGGTATAGATTGCCTGAAATTCTTCCGTTGAATCAGATTGAAGATAGAGAAAAAGAATTAAAAAATATTTTGCCTTTGAGTTACCCTAAACAAACTCTCTATACAGAATTTCTTGATAGGATTAAAGTAAACCCGGAAAAAGTTGCTATTGTGGATGCACAATCCGGTATTGAATTAACTTATGGAGATTTATACAAAAAGGCGTTAATTATTGCAACAAATTTAATTTCTTTTGGAGTAAAAAAGAATGACTACGTGGGAATAACATTGCCAAGGGGATATAGTCAAATAGTTGGTATTTTAGGAATTTTATTTGCCGGCGCAGCATATGTTCCTATCGGTATTAATCAACCCAACGAAAGAAGAAGGAAAATATATGAACAGATAGGAATAAAACATGTCTTATCCAATAAAAATACAATAAGGGATTTTAATTTAGATGATACAGATATCACATTTGTTGATATAGATCAATCAACTATTCAAAGTATAATTGAAAAACCTGTCAATATTAGTCCGTTTGATACAGCCTATGTAATTATGACATCAGGAACGACGGGAATTCCTAAAGGTGTGGAAATTGCACACAATAGTGCTGTTAATACAATCAATGACTTAAATGAAAGATATGAAGTAAATGCCAATGATAGCGTAATAATGGTATCAGCAATTGATTTTGATTTATCAGTTTATGATATTTTTGGAATATTATCGGCTGGAGGAACCATCATTACTTTAGATGATAATAATTTCAAAGATCCGGAACTTTGGTTAAAACTTATTGAAAAATATGAAGTAACAATGTGGAATTCGGTGCCAATTCTTTTTGATATGCTAGTAACTATGGCAGAGGGTAAAGATGTTTCTATTCCATTGAGATTAGTTTTTCTTTCTGGAGACTGGATTGCAACAACATTACCTAAAAGATTTTATAACAGAAGCAAAAATTCTCTTGTAGTTGGAATGGGAGGAGGAACAGAGGCTTCCATTTGGTCAAATTATATCAATGTTCCAAAGGAAATACCTAAAAATTGGATTTCTATTCCATATGGAAAAGCGTTAAAGAACCAAGTCTATAGAGTAGTTGATGGTTTAGGAAGAATATGTCCTAACTATGTTAAAGGAGAATTGTTAATTGGTGGGGTTGGTGTTGCAAAGGGATATAGGGGAGATAAGGAATTAACAGAAAAGAAATTTATAGAATCGGATGGAGTTAAATGGTATAGAACTGGAGATGCTGGAAGAACATGGAATGATGGAACTATTGAATTTTTAGGAAGGCTTGATAATCAGGTAAAAGTTAAAGGGCATCGAATAGAACTTGGAGAAATTGAAGATGCTTTAATTGAAAATCCTAAAATTAATAAAGCTGTTGTTGATGTTATTAAGATAGGCACTAATAATCAATTGGTCGCATTTATTGAAAGTAATGAGAGTAAGGATTATACATTAACTAGATTAAGTAGTAATGAAAAAATAAATAAACTGAAATCTGAATACATTGATTATGATGAGTATCTAAATAGTGAAAATAATATGGTTTTAGGTTTGATATTTTCTATTTTCATGGATTTGGGTATTAGTCAAGGAAAAAGGTATTCTTTTGATGAAATAATGAAATTTGGAGAAATAGATATAGGATACGAATTGCTCGTAAAAAGATGGCTATTATTATTGCAAGAGCATAGTATGATAAGTTTAGAAGATGGTATTTACTTATTTAAAAAAATAGATATAGCATTAGACACAACAGTCAACCTAGATAATTTCAAAAATAATGTGGTAGATATTATACAGGGTAAGAAACAAGCTATTGATGTGTTTTATGCTTCTGAATCTAAACTTAGTCCTTCCAGACTTTTGAAAAAACTGAAAAATTATAAAGAAAATATAAATGAACTTATTGAAATTATAAAGATGGTATTTGATGGCAAAAATAAAAAGCTTAAGATTTTAGAAATAGGTGGAAGAAATAGCGAATTAACAGAAGAGATAATTACAAACTTTGAAGATAAAATCGAAAAATATGTTTATACCGACACTTCGCTATATTTTTCAAATGAGTTTGAAGGCATAAAAAATAAATATACTTGTTTCGAGTTTATAAAAATAAATTCTTCAAGTAAGTATTTGGAAAATTTTAAAACGGAAAAATTTGATATTGTCATATTATATAATTCGCTACATCGTTCTCATAATATTTCAGATATGTTGCGTAATATAAAAACCATATTATCTCCTATGGGCGTTGTGATTGGAACTGAAATAAATGATGAATTATTATTACCAGAAATTAGTGCATCTGTACTAGAACGTGGTTTTATTGATTTTGATTTGTTAGAGCGAAATGGAAAAATTATTCCAAATATTAAAAACATTAAAAATGCAAGTGAAAATTGTAAATATAAAATTGAGTATTTATCTAATGAGACTGAAATTAACAAAATGGGAAGTATGATATATGTTCTTAAAAATAACAAAATAGATGTTGAACAAGATGAATTAATTAAATTTTTAAAGAACAAGCTTCCTGAATACATGATTCCACTTGAGTTTATAATTGTAGAAGAAATGCCATTAAATAAAAATGGGAAAATTGACAGAAAAGCATTAAGAAAATTGATAGAAAGAAATGATGACCATAATTTTATCCATGTCAGAAAAAGGATTAATAATACAAATGAAATAGAAAAGTATGATGAAATTACAAAAAAAATAATTGATATATACAAAGAAATTTTAAACCAAAATTGCAATATCAATTTGTACACTTTTTTGTCCTTCCTGCCAAAATATCA
>NZ_JRNB01000073.1 GCF_000758885.1 Peptostreptococcus sp. MV1
AGATGAAAAAATAGACTTAGAAAAAATTGTAGAAGTAAAAATGCAAATTGAAGAACTAAACAAGGCATTAGCTACACTGACAAAAGAAGAACGAGATTTAATGGAAGCTATCTTCTACAAAGAAGAAAGTCTAAGATCAATCAGCAGAAGAGAGAAAGTTACACATCAAGCAATCAGTGGGAGGAGGGATAGGATTTTAGAAAAACTGAGAAAGATTTTAGAAGATAAAATCTAAAAACTTGGAAAGGTTAAGTGTCAAAAAAAGGTGCTTAACCTTTCTTTATGGAAACAAGGAGATACCAAAACGGAGGAATGAAAAATGAAGAAAGAAAAAACATTACAGGAAGTACAGGAACAAATGTTTGAACTACAGAAAGAAAGAGAAAAGTGCGATGTAAAGCTGAAACAATTACAAAATCAAGGTAAGAAATTAGAAAAACTTGCAAATGAAAAAGAGAGAAAAAGAAGAAATCACAGGCTTATTCAAAGGGGCTTGATAGTAGAAAGGGTAATTGAAAATCCTCTAATATTTACCAATGAGGAGATAGAAAAGCTATTAAACATCTCTACTCACACAGAAGAATACAGACAAGCCTATGAAGAAATGATAAATTGGAAAGATATAGAAGATGAAATAGACAATGAGTATACAGAATAAAAAACCTTAGTTTTTTCAGAAGCTCCCTGCAAGGGCAAAAAGCTCCGCAGGACGCAAAGCACCCTTTAGGGTGTATAATTGCGCCCTTAGTAAACTAAGGGATTTTAGCAAGTCTTTGAAAATCCAAAACCTAATAAAAACATACGGATAAAGCAGATAGGAAAAGATACAAAAAATAACCCGTCTGCTTTTTTCTTTACCTGAAAACAAATAAAAAAATGAAAGGAGTTTAAAAGTGGCAGAAACATTTCACTTTAATATTTCAATGATAAGCAGAGGAAAAAGTAAATCGGCAGTTGCAAGTGCAGCATATATCTCTTGCGAGAAAATCAAAAATGAATGGGACGGAGAAGTTCATGACTATCACAATAAAAAAGGACTTTTACATTCAGAAATTTTCTTGCCGGAGAATGTCCCCATAGCATTAAAAGATAGAACTACCTTATGGAACAGCGTTGAACTAAATGAGAAAGCAAGCAACGCACAGCTTGCAAGAAACTTCATTATCGCTTTACCAAAAGAATTATCTTTTGAAGAAAACAAGAAACTCATTACCGACTTTATACAGGAAAATTTTGTATCAAAAGGAATGATAGCAGACCTTGCAATCCATGATAGAACAAGTGAAGATAACAACAATATACATGCTCATATTATGACTACCCTTAGACCAATCAATGAAAAAGGAGAGTGGCAGGCAAAAAGCAAAAAAGAATATGTAATTGATGAAAATGGAGAAAAGATAAAACTAAAAAGCGGGAACTACAAAACAAGAAAAGTAGAGCTGACAGACTGGAACAATAAAGGAAACGCAGAGAAATGGAGAGAGAATTTTGCAAGACTTTGTAATCAGTATTTAGAAAAAAATCATCAAGAAAAGAGAGTGGATCATCGTTCCTACAAAAGGCAAGGGATAGAAGAAATCCCAACCATTCACATGGGAGCAAGTGCCAGTGCCTTAGAGAAAAAAGGAATCGAAACCGACAAAGGAAACATCAACAGAGAAATAAAAAAACATAACTCTTTAGTAAAAGCTATCAAGAACAAGATAAAAGAAATCACTTCTTGGATAGACTCTTTACTTGGAAATCTGCAAGCAAAATACGATGGGTATAAACAGACCAAGAAAGATGAACTGGAGAACAAAGCAGAACTCTTTAACCTTTATGAATATATTTCTATCTACAACGAAATACAGGGAGAAAAAACAAAAAATCTATCCTACTATGGACAGATAAAAAAGGGAAATGCAGACCTAAAGAGATTTGTAAAAGCAATCTACTATCTAAAAGATAATCATCTTCAAACCATAGCAGACCTACAAGAAAAAGTTTTTGAACTGGCAAAGCAAAGTAAAAAGATAAGTGAAGATATTCAAAGCAAAACCCAAAGAATAAAGGAGTTAAATCGTTGCTTTATTTGTGCAGACATCATCAAAGAAAATAAGGCGGTATATCAGGAATATAAAGATAAAACTTTTCTTAAAGATAAATTTTACAATTCACATAAAGATGAAATTGAAAACTACAAAAAAGCAAGAAAGACTATAGAAAAATTTACTGGAACATCAGCTATAAAGTCGAGTGATTGGCAGAAAGAAATATCAAGCCTTGAAAAAGAGATACAAGACTTAACTGAAGATAAAGCTAAAGTTCAAGACGAATTTAAGCAGATAGATCATATCAAATATGCAGTAAAGATTGTGGGTGACGAGTATGGAATAGATTTATCTATAGAGATAGACAAGGCAATTAAGAGGGGAGATAAACCAAGTGTAATTGCACAACTGAAAAAATTTCAAGAGCAAGAGGAAAGAAAGGGTCAGTACAAACAAAAAGCAAAAGAAAAGGCTAAAGAAAATTATAAAAATAAAGGGGAGGAAAGATAAAAATGGCAGACAACAGAAGATACTATTGGTTAAAATTGAAAGAAGATTTTTTTACAGATAAGAGAATCAAAAGGCTAAGAAAAATATCAGGAGGAGATACCTATACAATCATTTATCTTAAATTGCTTTTACTTAGCTTAAAAGATAGTGGGAAGCTGTATTATGATGGAGTAGAAACAGACTTTATCAAAGAGCTTGCCTTAACGATTGATGAAACGGAAGATGATGTAATGGTTATAGTAAATTATCTTGTAGCACAAGGATTGATGGAGATAATTACAGAAAATGACGAGTATTTTTTAACAGAAATTCCAAGTCTTATAGGTTCAGAAACAGCTTCTACAAGGCGTTCAAGAAAATCGAGAGGACAAAAAGCGTTGCAATGCAACACTGGTGCAACACCTTGCAACCTTTTGCAACAAAACTGCAACGGAGATATAGAGATAGATAAAGAGATAGATATAGAGTTAGAAAAAGAGGGGGAGATAGAAAAAATATCCCCCAACCTTTATGGAGAATATAAAAATGTTTCCTTAACCGATGAAGAATATGGGAAGTTAAAGGATAAAATGCAAGGTCATAGGGAAGAAATGATAGAGAAGCTGTCAACCTATATGCAAAGCACGGGAAGAAACTATAAAGATCATTATGCGACCTTAGTTCATTGGTATGAGCAAGATAAAGGTAAATTAAAAGAAAGCCATAAATCAAAAGTATATACCTTTGAAGATTATGACAAGGGGGAACACTTGTAGACCTCGTATAAGACGGTGGAAAGGTGTTTTTAGAGCGTTAATGATAAAATAGGTATCAGACTATAGCTAAGTGTAAAATAGGGCTTAAAATTGCAGTATGAAAAAAATATCGTATTTATGATAAAATGATAGTGATATGGTAATAAACTCAGTTATAAGGAGAGGATATATAAATGCGAATTCAATTTACTGTAACCGATGAAGAACTTGAAATTTTAACTAAAAAAGCAATAGAGGGAGGTTTCCCAAGCGTTACTGAATATTGTAAGTGTAGCAGTTTACAAGAAAATACAAGCTATGCTGACCTATATACTACCTTATTAAACAAAATTAGCTCTTTACCGAAGGGCAAAGAATTTGTTTTGAGAGAGTTAATCGCAACACCGCCGGCATTGATTGGCAGATGGTTTTATGAAAATGTAAATAAGAGACTTGTAAAAAATGTGGAACACATCGGAAAAGCTGAAGGCGGAGTAGAAAAATATAAAAGAATTTAGATAATGTTGGAGGTGCATTTCATGGCAGAAGAGAATAAAGAGATAGTTATTGTAGATGATAAAACTATACAAGAAAAAATATATCTTATTCGTGGGCAAAGAGTAATGCTTGATGCAGATTTAGCTGAAATATATGGTTATGAAACAAAAAACTTTAATAGACAGGTGAAAAACAATATTGAGAAGTTTGAAGGCGAAGATTTTATGTTTCAACTGACCGAGAATGAATTTGAAAACTTGAGGTGCAAAAATTTCACCTCAAGTTGGGGCGGTTCAAGATACTTACCAAATGCCTTTACAGAACAAGGTATTTATATGCTTATGACGGTATTAAGAGGTGAACTTGCGATTAGGCAAAGTAGAGCCTTAATTAGAACATTTAAGCAGATGAAAGACTTTATAATCGAAAATCAAGATTTTATTAGCTCAAAAGAATTGGTACAAATAGCAGTACAGACAAATCAAAACACAAAGGATATAGCTGAAATAAAGTCGCAAATGGCTACAAAAGAAGATTTGAAAAAGGTTATGGATAATTTTATAGATCCGGACACATACAAGCATTTCCTTTTAATGAACGGAGATAAGATTGAAGCAGATGTTGCCTATACCAAAATATATAAGTCTGCAAAGAAAAGTATTTATGTGATAGACAACTATATAGGCTTGAAAACCTTAGAATTATTAAGGGCTGCAAAAGACAATGTTGAAATTATAGTCTTTAGCGACAATGTGAAAAACAAGGATATGCTGACAAAAAATATCCTAAACGATTTTAGAAAAGATTACCCTAATATCAATCTGAAGATGAAAATTGCAGGTAAAAAGTATCACGATAGATATATTGCCATTGACTATGGAACAGACAGTGAAGCCTTTTATCTTTGCGGAGCTTCATCAAAAGATGCAGGAAATAAAATATCAAGTATTACAAAGATAGAGGAATCTTCCAAGGATATGTATCATACGATGTTTGGCGGAATGCTGAACAATAAGGATTTGAAAATTTAATATGTAAATGGTAAAGCGTTATTAAATGAATAGCTACAAGACTTGTGAAAGGCGGTAGAAATAAAACTCTATCGTCTTTTTTTGATTGCAACTAACAGGAGGGAAACTAATATGCACGAAAATAAAAACGAACAAAATACAGGAATAAAGACCATAAAGAAGATTGGAAAGGCAACTTATGAGGTTGTTGTCCATTTTAATGAAAATGCGACTGAAACTATGCAAGATAAATTGAAAAGGATAATGCTTAGGGAAATGGAGCGAGAAAAAGATAAAAAACCCCATAAAAATGATTAGAAAGTCCTTGACAAGTTGTTACAGGAAAAACAGCAAAATCTATCCTTATAAGCTGCGGTGCAAGGCTTGCTCCATTCGATATTCAAGAGCTACGGAACTTGATGAGTGAAGATGAACTTGAGCTTGATATTCTTGGAGATAGAAAGACGGCACTCTTTGTCATTATCTCGGATACTGATGAGACCTTTAACTTTGTAGTCTCAATTATGTACTCGCAGCTATTTAACCTACTTTGCGATAAAGCAGATGATGTTTACGGTGGTAGACTTCCAATTCATGTAAGGTGTCTACTTGATGAGTTTGCAAACATCGGCTTAATTCCTAAGTTTGAGAAACTTATAGCCACAATCAGAAGTAGAGAGATTTCAGCAAGTATTATCTTACAGGCACAATCACAATTAAAGGCAATCTACAAGGATAACGCTGATACAATCGTAGGTAACTGTGATAGTACCTTGTTTCTTGGTGGAAAGGAGAAAACAACACTTAAAGAACTTTCTGAAACACTTGGAAAAGAAACTATTGACCTATATAACACATCAGAAACGAGATCTAATCAAAAGTCTTTTGGACTGAACTATCAAAAAACAGGTAAGGAGCTTATGAGTCAAGATGAAATAACAGTTATGGACGGTGGGAAATGTATTTTTCAGCTTCGAGGTGTCAGACCGTTTTTATCTGACAAATTCGATATTACAAGGCATAAGAACTACAAGCTCCTTGAGGACTATGACAAGAAGAATGTATTTGATATAGAAAGATATATTAAGCGAAAAGGCGAAGTAATATTAAACGGTAGCTCTATAATTAATAGGGTTGACATTTGATGCAAAATGTAGTACAGGAGGTGAAAAATTGCTGTTTATATGATATAATTATATAGAATGTAAAAAGGAGGGGTTTAGATTGACTTATATTGTAAAGTCATCTGAACGCCTACGTCCTGCCGCCTCCGAGACTGAAACTAAAGCATTACTTTATCTCATGAATTTTAGAGAAGATAGTGACGAAGTATATTACTTTGTAGTTGATTTTTTTAACGATTTAACTGGAATGTGTAAAATGGCGGATAAGATGTGGGATGTTCAGTCAAAAGGAGCTAAAAATTCTTCACCAAAGATGATAGGAAAGGAACTTGTTACTCTTTATAAAAATTATTTGAGTGACTTTGAGTTTTCTTGTTTTATCTTATTTTTAGGTGGAGTAAGTAATACAGTTAGAATAGATAATAACATTAATAGCTTTGATGTTTCTAATGTGGAAGTATCTGCATTAGAAAAGATAATAGAGGGATTAAAAGAAGAGTGCAAGAGTAAGACATATATTAATGACGCAGAAATTACTGATGATAGAATCAATGATTTTTTAAGCAAAATTTACTTTGTTATAGATGACAAAGAAAAAAGCGAATATGTAAAAAAAATAATTAGATTAAATCCTTTAATTATCCCGAAGGATGAGGTTTTAGTTGCAATTTTTAATGAAATAATGAATACACAATCGGGTAAGAAGAATAATAGAATAGTTGAAGATATTACACTATCGCTACCAAACGACGCGATTAGTTATGGTAGACATTTAACCGTGACAGAAATCAAAATATTGGTATTAAACAGAATTTTAACTCAAGAAGTAGTGGGTGGGAAGTTACCTATTTCATTCATTCCTATTTATTCTAAGTATCCTGAAGAAAATCGAAAAAATTTACTTGAAGACTGCCAATTAGATTTTTCAAAAGCATTATTTGATACATCCTCACAAGATGATTATTGGAAGTTATTTGAAGAAGTATATAGATTGATTACAAATAATCCAAATGATGATATAAATGAAATCTTTAATAAATTAGATAAGGATTTGAAAAATCGTTGTCGTCATTTTAATGTACTGTCTCTTAAGTACTTTATTTCTAAAATAAAGGACGGACTAGAATTATGATGATAAAATCAATTTTTATTGGAAACGCAACAGAAGCTTTTCTAGAAGACAAATTTAGCGAAGGATTTAATATTTTATATAGTGATGATAACAACAAAGGTAAAACAATAGTTATCCAATCAATATTATACTGTATGGGAAATAATCCGGTATTCCCATCTTCTTTTGATTATGAAGAATATTACTTTATTTTAACACTAGAATTGGATGGAGAGCTCTTTGATATATGTAGACGAAAAAATAACTTTGTTATTAAAAAGGATCATGAAATTTACGTGTTTGATAACATCTCGGAGTTCAAATACTATTGGGATAAGAATATACATAAGTTACCAATAATAGTAAAAAATAGTAGGGAAAGGCTCGCGGATTTAGAACTATTGGTACAGGTGTTTTTTACTGGTCAAGATAAAAAAGTCACTCATGATATTATTAATAGTGGTTGGTTAAAAAAGGCTGACTTCATTAATATGTTGTACTCAATGTATGGAATAGATAATAGTTTTGATTTGAATCAAAGTATTGAAGAATTAAAAAATAGAAAGAGTAAACTAAAGACGGAGAAAGATAATCTGTTAAAAAAGAATAAGATATTAAAGAAAAACAATATTGCTTTAGAGACTTTAAGTTATACTAATAAACAGCTAGCATTAGATGAAAAATTAAGAGAAGTTGAGATAACTAAAGAGTTAATCACTTTCTTAAACAGAGATTTAAATAATGCAATTAAACGTAAAACAAAAAATGAGTTGGTTATAAAAGAATTAAGATCGCTGAATAGAACTATGAATGTTGGTCAAATTTCTTGTATGGACTGTGGCTCAAATCATATTTCCTATGAAAGTGCAGAAGCAGAGTTTAATTTTGATATTTCAACTTCAACGATGAGATCTCAAATTATAAAATCAATTGAAGAAAAAATTGAAATTTATAGAGAAGAAATTAATCGTTTATCAGCTGAGATAACTGTTCAACAAAAGAAAATGAATGATATTTTAGAGACAGAAGATGTCTCTCTTGAAGAATTATTAGTTGCAAAGATTAACTTGAATGGCACACAAGATGATGATAAAAGATTAAGTGAAATTATGAAAGAAATTGAAAGCATTGATGGACAGGTTGAGTTGATTTCATCTAAGAGCGAATCTAGTAATGAAGAGTCTAAGATGGTATTAGAGCGAATTGTTAATGAAATGAACTCATTCAATGAATATATTGACTTTTCAGTTACGGATAAATATATAGATATTTTCACTTCAAAAAATAAAACTTACTCTGGGAGCGAAGGAACACAGTTTCATTTAGCAAGAATGTATGCTTTTGCAAAAGTGTTGATGCACGATTATCCAATAGTCGTAGATTCATTTAGAGCGGAAGATCTTTCTACTGAAAGAGAGCAGAGAGTTTTAGATAAATTTTTTGAACTTAAAAACCAAATTATTTTTACAACGACACTTAAAGAAGAAGAAAATTTGAAATATGAGTCAATTAACGGAGTAAATGATATCAATTATAGTGACCATCAAAACTATAAAATGCTACAACAAACTTATGTAAATGATTTCATAGAAAAATTACATTTAATGTCAATTAAAATAAAATAATCAAATAATTTGGGTTCTATGTCAAATAACGTTGGTGATAATTTAAATCAATAAAATCTATT
>NZ_JRNB01000074.1 GCF_000758885.1 Peptostreptococcus sp. MV1
CAGATGAGCAAATCTTAGTAAGCACTCATAAATGTCATCAGGAAACTGCTCATACTCAATTTTTAAGAACACGAAATGATGTCGGCACAAACGGAACTGTCCTTGCAAGACACCTTATCCAATCCTTTTTACCCGGAGAAACAAGTCCTGAAATTGCACATCAAATTGGTCTTGAACTATGTAAAAAGATATTAAAGGATGAGTACGAATTTGTCTTATCTACCCACATAGATAAGGGGCATATTCATAATCACGTCATATTTAATAATGTGAATATGGTTACTGGCAAGTGCTATCAATCTAACAAGAAAAGCTACCACCAAATCAGGTATCAAAGCGATAAGCTATGCAAAGAAAACAACCTATCTGTGATTGATGAGTTCTACGAGAGTTATAAGAGAAAGTACAAAATAAATGGAAAGTCATGGTATGAAAATGAGCAATTTAAGAAAGGTACTTCTTGGAAAAGCAGGCTTCAATTTGACATTGATCGTCTGATAAAACAGTCTAAGGATTGGGAAGAATTTCTAAAGAAAATGGAGAAACTTGGTTATGAAATAAAGCATGGAAAACATATAGCCTTTAAGCCAAAAGATAAGCAGAGATTTACAAGAGCTAAGACGATTGGAGAAGATTATACCGAAGAAAGATTAAGAGAGCGTATTACAGAAAATCAATCTATTAAAGCCCCTCCTGTCAAAGAACGAATCGGAAATGTCATCAATATGAATACCAATACCAAAGTGAAAGAGAGCAAAGGCTATGAATATTGGGCAACAAAGCATAACTTAAATACAATGGCTGAGTCAGTTGTTTTCATCAGGGAACATGGCATTAATTCCGTTAAGCAGCTTGATGAATACATTAGGAAAAGTGCTGAAGAAAGACAGAACTTACAAGATAAAATCAAAGAAATTGATAAGGAAATGCACGAGCTTTCTGATACGATGGAACAAGTTCATACTGTTAAAAGGTATCGAGCTTATTACAAAGAATATAAATCAAATCCATCGGACAAGGCATTTTTTGAAGAATACAAATCGCAAATCACGCTCTATGAAACTGCTCTTTCCAAGCTGAAAAGCTCCTATTCTAAACTTCCAAATTCAAAGAATATTTTAGATAAACTTGATAAATTGCAAGAAAAAAAGAATATCCTCATGAAAGAGTATTCTTCCTCAAAATCTACTATGGACGAGCTTTATCAAATACGAAAGAACTATGGAATTTACATGGGCAAGGAGATGGAGAGATAATTTTTTCTCTCCTCTTTTTCTACCTTGATTTGGCAATTCAAGACCAATAAAAAAATAGTCGGTGCAGTCCTAAGACCACACCGACCGTAAATTTATCTCTCAGCTTCTTTGCTTGCTGCTTTATTTTCTTTTGGCTTTTCCTTATCTTCAGCCTGATATTTCTTAATAGCTCCAAGTACAGATTCTTTCTTTTCTTCTTGTCCTTTCATCTGTTCCTTTGCCTTTAGTAGCTTTGAAGAAAGTATTCTTACGTTGCTATGCTCCTTACCGTTATCATCAATGGATGTTCTGATTTGTCCAAAGAGCTTAACAAAATCTCCCTGTTTAAAGTCCTTTGGAATATCACTCTTTTCTCCATAAGCTGAGCAATTATGATATACCTTGTTACCTTCATCATCTTTGGATACTACGGAGAAATTCGCTACCTTAAAGGATTCTCCGTTCTTATTTTCCCTTTCAACTAAATCGACTTCCCCTACAATATTGCCAACAATATTGATAAGATTATCCTTTTCTTCCTGAACATAAGGTAAGTCTTTTATCTGCCCCTGTTCCCTTAAATCCTCAATCATATAGTCAAATTCCTCGTGCAGCAAATTAACGGTGTCATTGTCCATATAAGCGTCATAGAGCTTATCCAAAGCACTTTCATCATTGATACCTTTTTCTACGCTTATAATCGCCTTTACAAAGTCCTTGTGGTTATCACTTACCATATCTTCAATCTGATTTCTCATTGTTTTGTAATCCATGTTTTTATATCTCCTTTCATGGTAAAAGGGAGCTGTTCGCTCCCTTATCTTAAAATTTCCTGTTCTTTTGTTTTTTGCTTTTCTTCTGTTTTACTTTCATTTTGATAGGCTCTTATCTGCCCTAAAATAGATGGCTTATCCTCTGATTTTTGTGTGGTTTCTTCTTTACTATGAAGATTGTCCTCCACATCATAGGTTGACTCAAAATAATCACTGTCCTTAAAGTCATTGTCATATCTATCAGGAATACCATCATTATCAAGGTCTTTAGAGAGCGGATCATAGAAGTTACCCTCATCATCAATATCAAGTCCTGTTGCTGCTCTTAAATCTTCGGAATCAACATAAACTAAATCGTTAAAAGAGGACATTTCTATTTCATTTTTCATATTCCTTAGAGCTTCATTCTCTCCCTTGTTTTCATAATCAAAGCTCTCTGTTTTGATAGGCGTATCATCAATGTACTGTGTCCATGTTTTTTCCTCTAAATCAAGCTCATACTGAATACCATGTCTTTCATCCGGTGTATTGGTATAGGCGATACCGATATGCTTTAAGTCAGGATACAGGGTATTAAATTCATCATAGCTATGATTTTCTTCATATTCCCTGTTACAGAAATCAATGATTGCCCTTTTTACATCTTCTATAAGCGGATTATCATTTCTCTTTTCTTCCACTTCTCCCATATCGAGTAGCTTATTCAATTCTGCAAGTCTTAATACCTTAGTTTTCAGCTCATCAGCTTTTTCAAAAGGCTTTTTTAATTCCTCTTTGGCATTTGCCAGTTGTTCTTTTGTGCTGATGAGTTTTTCTTCAAGCCTGTTTAATTTTTCAGGCATTTTCTCAAGAGCGTTATCAAGTCTTGTAATGTTACCGTCCGCACTTGTTCCAAGCTCTCCTGAATGCTTTGCAGCACCATTTAGGCTAAAGTTATGTTCATTGGTAAAGAAGTTATAGCTTACCTCTAAATCCATATTCCTATACTTTCCTATAACCTTGCTTTCATTGATTTTAACCTTTGAAATAGCTTCAAGAAGTCTTTCTCCGGCTAATTTCTTATCGGTAATTTTTTCTCCTGCAATGGTAATGGAAGTAAACTTTTCCTCTCCTTCTGCTTTAGGCTCTACATTAGATATATCTTTTTTGACAGCTTCAATTAGTTTTTCCGTTCTTGCAATTTCTTCCGGGTAGTTTTTCGCAACCTTATCCTCTAATCTGTAACGGTTGGACTTATAGTTTGCTTCAAGCATTTTAAGTTTTGTAACCTCGTTGTCCAAATCCATCTTTTCTTTAATCTTAGGATCGCCAGTGGCAAGGGCTTTAATCTCTGCATAGTTAAGGGAGCTTTCGTCCACATCTTCCGCCACACGAACAGGAGTCTTTGAAGTCATAATCTGAGAAATAAATTTCTGCTTATTCTCTATCGTCTGGTCGAGTAGGTCGGGGATATTACTATCCCTTTCCCCTCTAAGAACCGTGCATGAGAGTTTCCCCTCACACGGCTCAAGTTTTTATAAGCCCTAACTAAAGAGCCAGCGTGTTTTCTTCATCATTTATATGCAATTTTCTATGACACCAAGGGTGTACTAAAGTTTTAAGGGTAATGTTATTTTGAATTGTTTGATGTACTCTAAAGTCTGTATCAATAGTTATTTTCTCTCCACAAACAGGGCATATTCCATTTTGCGTTTTATACAGTCTATTTATAACTGTACGTCCTTTAAGTTCGTTTCGTATTTTTAACTCTTCTCTTTCTTCAAAGTATATTTGCCAATTTTCATCAAATGGATTTGCTTCAGCTTGTATCTTGGTAAATCTTTTAATATCAGTGTCTGTAGCATATTTAAGACGAAGATAGTATTTCTCGCCATTCTCCATTCTGTCTCCAGTTGATACACTGAAAGTCCAAGTTCTATTTCCAATCGTATGGAAATACTTTTTAGCTATCCATTTTCTACCTTTCTTAGGATGTCTACGAACACACCAGTCCCACAGGCATTTATATATTTCATAATCAAGTTTTTCAAACGCTTTTGATGAAACATTATATTTCTGATAGTTTACCCAACCTATAATGATTGGATTTAATTTTCTGATCAAAATTTCTTGTTTCATTGACGGATTATCTTTTATGATTCGTCTGATTTTATCGACAATAGCCTTGAAGTTATTATCAGATGGTTTTGTAAGCAACTTATCTTTATACATCCTAATATTAACTCCAAGAAAATCAAAACCGTCATTTATGTGTGTTATAAGTGTCTTTTCCTCTGATAATTCTAAACCTCTTTCAGCTAGAAATTTTACAATGATTGGCTTTACACCATTTTCAAGCAATTCTGCACTTTCCCCTGTAACGATGAAATCATCTGCATATCTAACAAAGTTAACCTTTGGGAAATATGTTTTCTTATTTACTGTTCTTCTATGGTATTTCTCTTTGATTGCTTTTTCTAAACCATCTAATACCATATTGGAAATAATAGGTGATATTGGCGAGCCTTGTGGACTTCCTGTTTCTATTGGAAATAGTTTTTGTTTTTCTATATATCCACACTCAAGCCAGAGTTTTAATAATTTCTTGTTCATTGGGATATTATTTAATATCCATTCATGACTTATATTATCAAAACAACCTTTTATATCTCCCTCAAGTACCCATTTTGCAGATTTCTTTTTATTAAGTGATGTAAAGCACTGCTCGATAGCGTCTTGTGTACATCTTTTTGCCCTAAATCCATAAGAATTAGGGTCAGCAGTAGTTTCTGCTATGGGTTCAAGTGCAAATTTATATAGTGTTTGCATTGCCCTATCTGTCATTGTGGGAATGCTGAGGGGTCTTTTCTTACCATTTTTCTTTGGTATATACACTCTTTTAAGAGGTTTAGGTTTATATCCTCTTAAATTTAACTTTTCTATCGCCTTATACTTTGCCTGTGGTGTTAGCCATAATTCGCCATCTACACCACTTGTTTTCTTGCCTTGGTTTTCAGTTACCCTCTTAATAGCCAAGGCTTTTGCATAAAATGAAGTTGTGAGTAAATGCTGTAAAGATTTTACCTTTCCATATTTACTCATTTTCCACGCTTTCACAATACGCATTTGTAGTTTTTTAACATAGCTTTCTGCTAGAGAAAAGTCTATACTTTCCCAGTTTTTAGCTCTGTTAGTAGTAGCACACATTTTACTGTTCATTTGCTTTCTCCTTTCAAAAATTCTACAAGTTCTCTTGTGATTAAAAACCAAATGGAAGTCTGCACTCTTTCAAGTTAGGGCAAATTTTGAACCCCTATCCATCTCATTACAAGATGGCATTCGCTTTTTCCATTCTCCTTTACCTGCACCATTATCAGCATTTCTTACGATTTGCCTTGCCTTTTGGCAATAGTACAGGCTTACCATGTTTCACTTAATTAACATTGATAACTTAGGCTCTACCTCTCTGCCGGTAGTCTTTTTGTCCGTGTAATCCCACTGTGGAAAGGATTATCCGACTACACACCATTTTGGTTCAGGCTTATCAGCAACTTTAGCCTGTTCGCCTTAACGACATTTATCAGTAGTTCACATATGTTAGCCATATTATCAAGCCTCGCTCCCTAACCACTTTGTTGCTGGCAGTTTCGGTATTTCCTCACGGTTTTACCTCAAGTAGGGCTACTTTAATATCGGCTTACCACACTTAAGTGCAGTCGATACTTGGCTCAACTAACGGAATAGTTGGTTTGGTCATTATGCCAAACAGTTAAATTAAGCGACTTCATGTCGCACCCAAAGGTACGCATCAAAGGTATTCTCTGTAACATAACGATAGATATTTACTTTCTCATTTTCGTTTCCTTGTCTTACAATTCTCCCTGCTCTTTGTTCCAAGTCTGGTGAGTAGTCCGAAGTGGTCAATTTAATTTACCTATAAACTTGTAGTGAATTTCAACTTTTTGGCTTATTTGACCGTCTATTTCTTCCTTGTCATAGACATATATTTTATCTATGATTTGATTTAGAATATATCGGTTTAGCGATTTTATCTTAGCGTACTTGCTAATATTATCCATGAATTTCTTGTAGTTATCTTCAGTTTCAAAAGATACTTCTATATCGCCCTCTAAGACCTTGATTTCATCGATTAACTTGTCTTGTTTTTTAGATATACTCACATTCATTAGATTGAAGTTTCTCTCAGTTATATTTCCCTCTAACCTATCTTCATATAACTGTTCATAGCTTCTGTCTAATTCTGCTAATTGGTTCTTTTTAAGCTCCAGCTTGTTAGATAGTTCTTTTCCCTCGTCAATTTTTTCTACTTCAATCTTTTCTATTATCTTTTCGACAAAGTCTTCTTTAGCAGATAGTGCCATATTTCCATGATATTGTATATCTTCAAGAACAATATTATATAGATCCCTAGCTTCAATTCTATGTGATGAACAAGCATTTACTCCATATTTTTTATATGTGGAGCAAGAAAAGTGAACAAAGTCTATGAGTTCTTTCTTTTTAAGCCTATAATCAGTTTTTGGTGTCAATGCATAACCACATTTAGGACATCTTACAAGTCCTTGAAAAATGTTGTCATAATAGAGTCCCTTTTTATTGTTACACTTCCTCTTATCAATCATTGTTTGAACTTGTTTCCATATTTCCTCACTAACTATTCCCTCGTGGGTATCTTTAGCATAAATATAGTCACTTTTAGGAATATACATTCTTTTTGAGTTCTTAAATGATAAGGTAGGTCTTTTATTTCTTGCCATATTTCCACAATAAACTGGATCTCGTAAAACATTTAACACCATTCTATGTGACCATTGGTATTTATTTTCTTCTGTTAGTCCATAAAGCTTTTCAGCATTTTCAACAAAAGCACTTGGTCTTGGAATTTTTCTCTTCATCAACTCCTGGCTAATAAGTTGAGTACCCTTACCCTCTAAACACAATTTATAAATGAGTTCTATAATAGGTTTAGTTTTCTCATCTATGATTAATCTGCGTTTATTATTAGGGTCTTTTAGATAACCAAATGGAGCTTTAGAGCCTATATATGTTCCCTCTCTCATTCTGCTTTGAATTGCACTTTTAACTTTTTTGGAAGTATCCTTTGCGTACATTTCATTGAGAATGTTTTTAAATGGCATAATATCATTTTGATTGCTATTTAATGTGTCTATACCATCAGTTATTGCAATATATCTTATATTCTTTTGTGGAAAGTACATTTCGATATATGCTCCACTTTGAAGATAGTTTCTTCCTAACCTTGATAAGTCTTTTGTTATAACACAATTTATTTTTCCATTTTCAATATCAGTAATCATCTTCTTAAATGATGGTCTTTCAAAGTTTGTCCCCGAATAACCATCATCTACATAATAATCATAAATGGCGATACTGTTACTTTCTGCATATTGTTTTAACATTACTTTTTGTGACCATATACTCATACTCTCAACTGAGTTTCCATCGTCTTTTGATAGTCTACAATAAAGTCCTGCTACATATTTTTTAGTCCTGCTCAATTTCAATCTCCTTTCCCTAAACAGGACTATCTCAATAATTTAATTATACTAAAATACTCCCGTTTAGTCAATCAATACTTACGCTTGCGTTTGTTTATTTTCTCTATCTTTTTCTAAGTTTCTTTCGACTACATGCTCGATAATATCTTCAAATACTTCTTCAATCGGCTTTTTGCCTACATATACTCGCTTTATTTCATAGTTGATTTTTCCACTTCGTTTTTTCTTTTTTAATTCCATATAATTTCTCCCTTTTGTTGCAATCGAGTAGGGAGGACTTTCTCCTCCCTCTCACACCACGGAGCGTGCCGTTC
>NZ_JRNB01000075.1 GCF_000758885.1 Peptostreptococcus sp. MV1
TGATTCAAGACTTGGAGCAACTACAACTGCTCGTGCCAAGGCTCTTAGTAATATTTTGATGAAATAGAATATATGTCAGAAGATGGAAGAGATATACTTGGTTGACGATATATCAAAAAGACTTGACATTAACGTTTCAAGTGACACGAACAGATAGCTGATTTATAAGTACATATATACACTAAAAGATTTGAGGAATGCCATCGCTCATAACTCTGTAGTGTTTGACACAAGATTTCGTAACATTGACCCAACAAGTGCGATGAAGCAGTGCTTAAAAATTGAGATTGGATTGCCATATGTGAATTTCAAAACGATAGGTGACTATGTGATTCTTATGTGTTATTATATGAAATTACTGCAGGTGTCGAAGACGGAAATCAAAGCATTTGTCAGAGAGTTTGAGAGAATCACAGAGGATTATCGGAAGGCTGTAAATGCCAATGTTGCTTCAATCGTGATTCATCCGGATTTATCCTCCAGAATGAATTTATTGAAAAATTTTCTGTAGGACTTGCATTTTTTACTGGATTGCTGTATACTATAAATACTAATTGGGGTATGTGTTTGCGGACACATACTTGAGAGAGCCGGAGAAATCCGGCTCTCTTACATTTAGGTTCTTTGTCAACTAGCGTTGATGAATAAAATCCGAAATTTATGCGACAGCA
>NZ_JRNB01000076.1 GCF_000758885.1 Peptostreptococcus sp. MV1
GCATTTTTGTTACCATCAACGCTATATATTATAGAACCTTTTTTCTGTTTTTGTAGTTGTGATAACCTGATCGTAATTCTACGCTTACGTTCAACTTGATTATACAATCAACGGACAAGGATACAAGTATCAATATGAGTATAGTCTGGTTACTACTAAAATTACAGTTAGCACTATAGGAAAATTTGAAGCTTTTGCAGAATTTCTAAAAATATAACAGGAGGATAAAAACTTAACTTATTGCTGGATTGACTTTTTGCACCCAAAAGTGTATAATTTTGGGTGCAAGGAGGTGTTATATATGGATTCAATCACAAAACAAATAGAAACCATAATGTCTGATAATCAAGGTAAGATTTTCTCTATAAATGACTTCTATGACTTAGGGACAAAGAATACCATTAAATCCATTTTATATAGGTTAAATGAAGAAAATGAGATAGCCAGACTTCTTGATGGATTATATACCAAACCAAAGTACAGTAAAATTTTAAATGAATACTCTTATCCTGATGCTAGTGCTGTAGCAGAAAAGATAGCCGATAAATTTTCTTGGACAATAGCTCCCACAGGAGATACAGCATTAAACTACACAGGATTATCTACACAAGTACCAAATGAATATGTTTATATTTCAGATGGACCGTATAGAGAATATTTGTATAGAGATAAAAAAATCATATTTAAGCATACGACAAATAGAAATATAACATCTTATTCAAAAGAATTATCTATTTTGATACAGGCAATAAAAGCACTTGGAAAAGATAATATAAGTGAAGAAGATATAAAAAAACTTGCTGTTTTTGCTAAGGAAATTCAAGAAGATTTAATAAAGGATACATTAAAATTACCTTTTTGGATACAGGAAGTTTTAAATAAAATACAGGAGATAAACCATGAGTAAATTATTAAAAATATCAAGTGAAGAGCTTGAACTTGTGATACAAAATACATCAGATAAGCTTTCTATGTCAAAGGCTATAGTAGAAAAAGATTTATGGGTTTGTATGATTTTGAAATACCTATTTAAGGATTTTAAATATAAAGATGCCATTGTTTTTAAAGGTGGAACAAGCCTATCAAAAGTATATAAGCTGATTGAAAGATTTTCGGAAGATATTGACCTTGCTTTGGATTGGAAATTGTTAGGTTATAAAAGTAAAGAACCTTATGAGGATAGGAGTAATAGGAAGCAGTTGGAATTCAATGATAAACTAAACGAGGACACAAAGGTATTTCTTAGGGATGAATTTTTGCCTGTTTTAGAAAATGATTTTAAAGATGCGTTGAAAGGTAAAGATTATAAATTTTACATTGATGAATTTGACGGTCAAACAATTTGCTTTGATTATCCTAAAAATCATAAAGACAGCTCCATACTTCAAGTGATAAGACTTGAAATTGGAAGTTTGGCTGAACCGATCCCTGCAAGTAGACGGAAAATAAAGACCTATATTGAGGAAGTATACCCTGAAGTATTTGATGAAAATATTCAGGTTGTAGCAGTTGATAGTCTAAGAACTTTTTATGAAAAGATAACAATACTGCATAGGGAAGCAAACAGAGTAAATGGCAACTATCCTACAAGATATTCAAGGCATTTTTACGATGTATATAAAATGCTACTTACAGATATAAAAGAAAAAAGTTTCGATAACTTAGATTTATTAAAAGCGGTTATTGAGTTTAAGAAAAAGTTCTATGCGTGTAATTGGGCAAAATACGATGATATTATGGAAGGAAATATAAAGTTAATTCCATCAGATGAAGCTTTAGAGATATTCTCAAAAGACTATGATAGTATGAAAAATATGCTCTTTGGAGAAAAAATACCATTTGATAGAATCATAAGTAGTGTTAAAGAATATGAAATAGAGCTAAACGAAGTTTTGAAAAATAAGTAATAATTTCAATTTTGAAATGGACGATAGAGACTGCTATCGTCTTTTTTGGGTTCTATAATATATAGCGTTGAGAAGTTATCAAAAAAATCCTCCTTGTTATATAATATTATTGTGGTCTGGCAACTACAAAAATATTTAACATAAGAAGGAACTCAATGACATAAAATGAAAACACAGATATTGAAAAAATACAGATAGGAGAACAACCAAAACACCAAAAGCCTGATGGTATTCTAATCAAAAAGATAAATGGAAAGACCTTTGCAACAGAGATATATTTTGATAAAAAGAGTAAAGAAACATTTCAAGATAAGCTGTTTAAGGTAATACATTCTAAAGGGAATAGTAGCGAGTGAGTAGGAAATCTGGCAGTAGAAAAAATACTTAAAAATGCTATAATATTAAGTAATATGGAAGTGGGAGGAGGACAAAAATTGAAAAATCTTATAAACCTATTGTCAAAATAAACGATGAAATTTATAAATATATAAAAATATAAGTGATGGTAGAGGGATGTATTATGAAATTTAAAAGGGTAAGAAAGTTTGTAAATAAAAAAAGACTGTTTTTGGTTTTTGTGGCTATAGTTGCTGGTCAGTTTATGATTATAAAGAGCGACTATTTTGATAAAAATATAGATAGAGACAAGCCATATGAAGAGATTGAAGCTACTCTAATGGATGATTCCATAGAGAATGGAGTGGTCGTAGATGATAAAAAGGATATCAGGGATATAAATAAGTCTACTTTTGAATACAATACAAAAAAGGAAAAGAAGGAAGCAAAAAAGAAAAAAGATCCATACTATACCCTTGGAGATATAGGTAAGGCACCTAGAAGGTTAGATAAAATAATTGCTATAAGGCCACCCAAGGGAAAAAATGTAGATAATATAAACAGGAGGCCAGACCCCAACAAAAATAATGATAAGAACAAGCCTTTTGCCAGATACGTTATATTTTATCCTCAACATCAGGATGATGAAGTCTTGTGGGCTGGTAGTGCTATCAGAGATGCCATTAGAAAGAGGGGGAGGAATAATGTCTTTGTAGCCCTAGTATCATCTGGGACGGGTCACAAAATATTTTCTAAAAAGCAGTTTGATGGTCTAGATATTAAGGAGAAGGCAGAGTATAGAAATAGGGAGTTTTTGGATTCTTGTAAAAACTTGGGTATACCTAGAAAAAATATATTTTTCATATATAAGGAGAGGGGAGATTGGAAGACCGACTTTAAGTTGGAAAGAGAGTTTGCTCTAAAAATGGAGAAAAAGTACAAGAGTGTAACGCATATAACCCATTCCTATAAGTATGATGACCATTTTATGCATAGGGCCAATGGTCAAACCCTGTATGACTTGTGGACCAAGGATAAGATTAAGGATTTGAGATTCTATTTGAAGCCATTTTTGGTTGAGTACGTAGATGCCAGCAACAATACCTTGAACGTATATACTGTGAATAACCAAGAGGATTATAATAGGATAAAGAATGCTTGTAGGTCTTATAAGTATGTAGATCCACGTAAAAAAAGAGCTGGTATAGGTTATAGGACGGACTACCTAAGCTTTGACTCTCTAGTTTACGACCCTAACCAAAAGTCATATATTATAATACAAAACAATAAGAAAAAAGGTTAAAAGCTGTTGACAAGGTTTTTATAATGTGATAAATTAAGCGTATAGGATAAATTGAATAGAATCTTCAGGGCAGGGTGCAAGTCCCTACCGGCGGTAAAGCCCGCGAGCGAAAGCAGATTTGGTGTAATTCCAAAGCCGACAGTTAAAGTCTGGATGAGAGGAGATATAGTGTTGTATTTTGTGATATAGTAGATTGCTCTGAAATGTTTTTTTGACATTTCAGATTTTTTTTCAAATATCACGAGTGTGTATAGATATTTTTAGGCGTGCGAATTTCGCCTACCATACCGGTCTATATATAATACACGCAAGTATAGAGATTAGAGCCCTGGACTAGATGTTCGGGGATTTTTTTATGGGGGGATTCATATGGACGAAAAATATATGAGTATGGCTATAGACCTAGCAAAAAAGGCTTGTGGATATACAAATCCAAATCCCATGGTTGGGGCCGTAATAGTCCGAGATGGTCAGATTTTGGGTAAAGGTTACCATACCAAGTGTGGTTGCCTACACGCAGAGAGGGAAGCCCTAAAGGATTGTAGTTCGAGAGGTGTATCTGTAGCAGGAGCCACTATGTATGTTACCCTTGAGCCATGTTGCCACTATGGAAAGACGCCTCCATGCACAGAGGCCATAATAGAAAACAAGATAGGCAAGGTGGTGGTAGGTTCACTTGACCCAAACCCCAAGGTAGCTGGCAAGGGAATTGACATACTTAGAGAGCATGGGATTGAGGTAGTCACAGGTGTTATGGAAAAGGAGTGTGATGACCTAAACGAGGTCTTTATGCATTATATAAGAAATAAAAAGCCTTTTGTAGTGATGAAGTATGCTATGACTGCTGATGGCAAGATAGCCACAAGGACAGGCAAATCCCAGTGGATAACAGGTGCAAAGGCAAGGAGTCAAGTTCACAAGGACAGGCACAGGTATGCAGGTATTATGGTAGGTATTGGGACAGTATTGGCAGACGACCCAACCCTAAATTGTAGGCTAGAGGGGGGAGTCAGTCCAACTAGGATAATATGTGATTCGGGACTTAGGATTCCGCTGGATTCAAATATTGTAAAAACAGCCGACCAGTACGAGACCATAATTGCAACTAGGTTTGAAGATAGAGAAAAGATTGGCCTACTAGAAAAAGCAGGCTGCAAGATACTGGTCCAAGATGGTAAACATGACAGGATAGATCTAGTAGATTTGATGGATAAAATAGGTGGTATGGGTATTGACTCAGTCCTCCTAGAAGGTGGTGGTCAGCTAAATTGGTCAGCACTGGAGGCAGGCATAGTCAGCAAGGTTCAAGTATATATTGGCAACAAGATATTTGGAGGAAAGGACGCCAAGTCGCCAGTTGGTGGCTGGGGTGTAGACCTGCCAGACCAGGCCAAGAGCTTGAAGATGCTAGGAGTAGAAGCCCTTGGTCAAGACCTTCTTATAGAATATAGGGTTGAAAATGAGGTGGTTGAGTGTTCACAGGAATAATAGAAGAAATAGGTAGCATCAAGGGGATTTCAAAGGGGGCCAATTCAGCAGTCCTAACCCTATCTGCCAAGAAGGTGCTAGAGGACGTAAACCTAGGTGATAGCATAGCTGTCAATGGGGTATGCTTGACAGTCACATCCTATAGGCAGGACGAATTTACAGTGGATGTCATGCATGAGACTATGAATAGGTCGTCTCTGTCCAGTCTAAAGACCGGCTCAAAGGTCAACCTAGAGAGGGCCATGATAGCCAATGGTCGCTTTGGTGGCCATATAGTGTCCGGTCATATAGATGGTATTGGCAAGATAGTGTCAGTCAAAAAGGATGACAATGCCATTTGGTACCAGATAAGTGCGGATAAACAAATATTAAAATACATAATAGAGAAGGGATCTATAACTATAGATGGGATTAGCCTAACAGTTGCCAAGGTTACTGACAGGGACTTCTCTGTATCTATAATACCCCATACATTAAAAAATACTATTTTGGACTACAAGAGTGAAGGGCATATAGTTAATTTGGAGAATGACTGTATAGCCAAATATGTAGAAAAATTTATGAACTTTGGTAATACCGATGACAAGCAAGAAGACAAACATGAGATAACAAGAGAATTTTTATTAAAGAATGGTTTTTAGGAGGACAATGATATGTTTAAGTTTAGCACAATTGAGGAAGTATTAGAGGATTTAAGACAGGGAAAGATGATCTTGGTTACAGACGATGAAGACAGGGAAAATGAGGGTGACCTAATATGTGCAGCCGAATTTGCCACTACTGAGAATGTGAACTTTATGGCTACATACGGCAAGGGCCTAATCTGTATGCCTATGAGTGCAGAATATTGCCAGAAATTAGGCCTACAGCAGATGGTAGTAAACAACACAGACAACCATGAAACAGCCTTTACTGTATCAATCGACCATGTCGAGACAACTACAGGTATATCAGCAGTTGAGAGAGGATTCACTGCAAGGGCCTGTGTAGATGATAATGCCAAGCCAAGTGACTTCCGTAGACCAGGACATATGTTCCCTCTAAAGGCCAAGCCTAATGGTGTCCTAGAGAGAAATGGTCATACAGAAGCTACAGTTGACCTAATGAGACTTGCAGGCTTAAAGGAATGTGGTCTATGCTGTGAAGTCATGAAGGAAGACGGTACAATGATGAGGAAGAGCGACCTTATAGAGATGGCTCAGAAATGGGACCTAAAGTTCACATCTATAAAGACCCTACAGGAATACAGGAAAAAACACGACAAGCTAGTGGAGTGTTCAAGTATCGTAAAAATGCCAACTAGGTTTGGTGATTTTACAGCTCATGCCTACATCAACAAGCTAAACGGAGAGCACCACATAGCCCTAGTCAAGGGTGATATAGGAGATGGACAGGATATCCTATGCAGGGTACATTCAGAATGCCTAACGGGAGATGTATTTGGTTCAATGAGGTGTGACTGTGGCCAGCAGTTTGAAGCAGCTATGCAGGCTGTTGAAAAAGAAGGTCGTGGAATAGTTTTATATATGAGACAGGAAGGTCGTGGAATCGGTCTAGTCAACAAGTTAAAGGCCTATGCCCTACAAGACAAGGGAATGGATACATTGGAAGCAAATATAGCCCTTGGATTTGAGGGAGATATGAGAGAATACTTTACAGGTGCACAGATACTAAAAGACATAGGCGTAAAGACAATGAGACTATTAACTAACAATCCAGACAAGGTATACCAGCTATCAGACTACGGTATGGAAATAGTAGAAAGAGTGCCAATTGAAATCAAGGCAACAGAACACGATAGGTTCTATCTACAGACTAAGAAGGAAAAGATGGGACATATACTAGAGATTGCAGAGTAATCTAAGAAGGTCATATGATAGATTTAGAAAATCTAACAAGGTTTTTGCTTGCTCGTGCAAAAGTAAGCTATGAAGAAAATATAAGAAATATGGTATTTATTAAAAATTATTAGAAATAATATATAAAGCAACAAGAAGATTAATATTAAAAATTGGAGGAAAAAAGAAGATGAATTATATTGAAGGAAATTTAGTCGCAAAGGAAGTAAAGATAGGAATAGTAGCAGCAAGGTTTAACGAATTTATCACATCAAAACTACTTTCAGGAGCCCAGGATGCCCTAGTTAGACATGATGTAAAGGATGATAATATAGATGTAGCTTGGGTACCAGGAGCCTTTGAAATACCCCTAATAGCAGACAAGATGGCCAAGTCTGGTAAGTACGATGCAGTAATATGCCTAGGAGCAGTAATCAGGGGCAACACAAGCCACTATGACTATGTATGCAACGAAGTATCAAAGGGTATAGCCCATGTATCACTAGAGGCTGGAATACCAGTAATGTTTGGTGTAGTAACTACAGAAAACATAGAACAGGCAATAGAAAGGGCAGGAACAAAGGCAGGAAATAAGGGATTTGACGTAGCAGTTGGAGCTATTGAGATGATTAACCTTATCAAAAATATGTAAGAACCTGACTGAATAAAATATCTATAGGCACAATACATATATTTATCAGCAAAAGAGCATACAATAAAGGTAATGTATGCTAGAAAGTCAGGTTGAATAATATTTGAAACTTGGAGGTAGAAATGTACGACGAAACAATTGGTAAGATTACAAGTGCAGCTAGGAAAAAAATAGGTATATTGGATGACAGTAGATTTAAGTACCTAGTTTCATCTGCATTTGCAGGGGCATTTATAGGTATAGGTATACTTATATCCTTCACAATAGGTGGGATTTTGACTGCAGCAGGAAGTCCTATGGTAAAGATAATGATGGGGTTATCATTTGCCGTTGCCCTAAGTTTGGTAGTGTTTACAGGTACAGATTTATTCACTGGTAATAACCTTGTGATGTCTGTGGCATATTTAAAAAAAGGTGTTAGTTTTAAGGATTTAGCTAGAGTTTGGATAGCTTCTTATATAGGTAATTTTATAGGTGCGATTATACTTAGTTTTGTCTTTGTATATACAGGCCTAGTAAATAAGGGGCCAGTGATGGAATTCTTCGTCAATACAGCCATAGCCAAGGCGGCTCCTTCCTTCATGGAATTGTTTATGAGGGGTGTATTATGTAATTTACTGGTATGTTTGGCTGTATTGGTTACTTTCAGGACGGATGATGACGTGGCAAAGTTGATAGTAATATTACTATGTATATTGGCTTTTGTTGCATCTGGATTTGAACATAGTATAGCTAATATGACAGTTTACGGTGTTGGCTTGATATCTAAGTCTATCACTGGAGTGACAGTTGGGCAGATGATGACTAACCTGATTCCAGTTACTCTGGGTAATATAGTAGGTGGTGGACTGGTATTAGGTGGAGGGATTTACACTCTTAGGTCTGGTAAGTAGGCTTCATTGTTTGAGTTAGTCTAGGAAATATTAATAGACCTAGCAGTAACTTGGATTAAGAATTAATAATATCGTGGCTTGATTCAGAAAAATTCAAATGTGTTTCATTTGGATTATTTTGGAAAATATCAAGAGACCTTACGGTAACTTGGATTAAGAATTAATAATATCGTAGCTCGATTCAGAAAAATTCAAATGTGCTTTGCACTTGAATTTTTGGATCTTCATCTTCACAATGATATTATTGTAATTCTTCTCCAAATGTTACTTGTAAGGTCTATTTTCTATTTTCCTGTTAATGCTTCACTCACGGATTATAGATGGGAAAGTCTTTGTAATAAGATAAATGACAGTAGTGTCATACCTAGTGACTAT
>NZ_JRNB01000077.1 GCF_000758885.1 Peptostreptococcus sp. MV1
CAGCACCAAAGAACATTGCGAATAGTGCAAAACCTACGACAATAATGTCTTTAAACTTGATACTCATTTTGAACTCCTCCTTAAAATAATCAAAATTTAATTAGTTCTCTTAAAGTATAACCGTAATTTTCAGTATTGTCAAACAATTTTTTAAATTCTTTAAATTAAGTAGAATCTTTCAAGTATAATAGAAAGTTACTTGCCTCTTATCCCGTATTTTTAATTGAAAATCAAACAACCTACCTATTATTTTTAATTTAATTAACCAAAATTCTTTAAATTGCAATGTGTATTTATAAAATAAAAGTGGGGTATATAATCTTATTTTATACACCCCAAAAAGCTACTTTTATTTACTATATTATACTTTTATCCAAATATACATTATTATGTTAAATTAGGCTATCATCTGAGACAATAAATTTTATATTTTTAAAGACATCTTATACATCAATTCACAAATGTAAACATCTTACTTAATAAAGATTATCTCCAACTTTATGAAATTTCTATTTGGCCTTCTTTTACATAAATTCTTGCATTATCTCCTGGTTTTATCTGACCACCAATTATTTTCTTTGCTAGTATAGTCTCTATATTTCTAGAAATATACCTCTTAAGTGGTCTAGCCCCATAAACAGGGTCGTATGCTTCTTCAATCATTAGGTCCTTGGCTTCATCTGTTAGCTCTACCCTTATATCATTTTCTGCCAGCCTAGAAGCTAGTTCAGCAAAGAAAATATCTATTACCTTCTTCACTTCATCCTTCATAAGTGGCTTAAACATTATGATATCATCAACCCTATTTAAAAATTCAGGCTTAAATCTTGACCTCATCTGTTTCAGTACACTCTCACTAATATTTTCGTCTATATGACCGCCAGCCTCTAGTAGGGTTGCACTACCTATATTAGAAGTCATTATAATCAAGCAATTCTTGAAGTCTACAGTCTTACCCTTATTGTCAGTCAACCTACCATCATCCAATATCTGCAAGAATATGTTAAACACGTCGTCATGGGCCTTTTCAATCTCGTCGAATAGAATGACAGAGTATGGCTTTCTACGTATTGCCTCTGTCAACTGGCCGCCTTCTTCATAGCCAACGTATCCTGGAGGTGGTCCAACTAGTCTTGATACACTATGTTTTTCCATATACTCTGACATGTCTATCCTGACTATACTGTCTTCACTGTCGAACAAATCTCTAGCCAAGGTTTTGGCTAATTCTGTCTTACCAACTCCTGTAGGTCCTAAAAATATAAATGATCCTATAGGCCTTTTCTGGTCACCAAGTCCTGCTCTAGACCTTAGTATTGCATTAGATACGGCTGTTACTGCCTCATCCTGACCTATAACCCTTTTATGCAACTGCTTTTCTAGATTTAATAGTTTGGTCTTCTCTGTTTCAACTAGCTTGCTGATAGGAATACCAGTCCATTTTGATATTATATCTGCTATCTCATTTTCTGTTACTTCTTCTTTCAAAAGACTGTCAGCCTTGTCATTGTCATACTTTTCTTCAAAGTTTTTGATATCCTCTTCTAATTTAGGTATTTGGCCAAATTTAACCTCTGCTGCCTTGTTGAAGTCGTATTCTCTTTCATACTTTTCAACCTTGGCTCTAGCTTCATCTAGGTTAGACTTTAGGACCTTTAATTCCATAATCCTGTTTTTTTCCTTCTCATACCTAGCTGTCATACTGTCATTTTCTTCCTTCAAATCAGCTAGCTCTTTTTCCAATTCTCCTAACCTCAACTTTGATTTTTCGTCCTCTTCTTTAAGAAGGGCTTCTCTCTCAGTTTCTAGCATAAATAGCCTTCTTCTAACTATATCTAGGTCTGTTGGTAGGGAGTCAATCTCAGACCTGATCATGGCACCTGCCTCGTCTATTAGGTCTATAGCCTTGTCTGGTAGGAACCTGTCCTGTATGTACCTGTCAGATAATTTTGCAGCTGCAACAATAGCATTGTCATGTATCCTGATACCATGGTGTATTTCAAACCTTTCCTTTAGACCTCTTAGGATAGATATTGTATCCTCAAGGCTAGGCTCATCAACTATTACAGGCTGGAACCTTCTTTCTAGTGCCTTGTCCTTTTCAATATATCTCCTGTATTCGTCAAATGTAGTTGCTCCTATACAGTTAAGTTCACCTCTTGCCAACATAGGCTTTATTAGGTTTCCTGCGTCCATTGAACCTTCAGTCTTTCCTGCCCCAACTATTGTATGTATCTCATCTATAAATAGGATTATCTTGCCTTCAGAACTAGATACCTCTTTCAATACTGCCTTTAGTCTCTCTTCAAATTCACCCCTATACTTTGCTCCTGCTATTAGGGCTCCCATGTCCAAAGAGAATACAATCTTGTTTTTTAGACCTTCAGGAACATCGCCCTTGACTATTCTCTGGGCCAAACCTTCGACTATAGCAGTCTTACCAACACCAGGCTCACCTATCAAGACCGGATTATTCTTTGTCCTCCTAGATAGGATTCTTATCGCCCTCCTGATTTCTTCATCTCGCCCTATAACAGGGTCCAACTTATTATTTTCAGCAAGCTTGACTAGGTTAGTTCCGTATTTAGCAAGGGCATCGTATGTTCCCTCAGGATCCTGGCTATCTACCCTCTGATTACCCCTGACCTGGTGGAGAACATTTAGAAATTCCTGCTTGACCAAGCCATACTGACTAAATATTCTACCTATACTTGATGATTTCTCCCTATCAAATATGGCCAACATTATATGCTCAACACTTATATATGAATCTTTAAAATCATCCGCTATTTTTTCAGCATCCAGCATAACTTCATTTATGGCCCTTGTTGCAGTGACCCCCTGTGAGTTAGCCCCTGCCCCAGTGACACTTGGTAACTTACTTATTTCATTTTTTATGGACTTCTTTAAAGAGTCAGAACTTATATTCATTTTTTCTACTACATTGGGAATCAAACCATCTTCTTGATCAAGCAAGGCATATAGTAGGTGAATCACATCCACCTGCTGGTTATTGTTTCTAACAGCCTCTGAAAAAGCATCATTTAAGGCATTCTGCACTCTCAATGTCATTTTTTCTACATTCATTCTTTACACATCCTTTCAATTCTAGATTCTTCAATCTACTATTTAAAATACTATATATTTTTGTGTTTTAACCTGGGTCACCTCCTAGTAAGGAGTATCGACCTACTTAAATCTATTATGGCATCCATTAATTCTTGTCCGCTGCTAGAGTCAAATCTTAGCTTCATATTGAAACTTTTAGACCTATTTACAAAATCTATTTCTTCGTCAGACTTAATCCACATATATATGTCATCCGTAATCAAAACCCTCTTCCCTAATTCCAAACTAGAACAGGTCTTAATAAAGTCATCCCTATAATCAATGTAATAATCACCCTCTTCAGGATAATATACATAATCGACCATAAAATTTAATATATCTGCAATATACTTATTTATAAGGGAATAGACCTCATCATTGTTGTAAATTGATATATTTTCATATATATAGTGTCCAAAATAAGGGTGGACATTTTCTCTCAACCTATAAACATATTTTGATGGAAGCAAAAAACTTATGGTCCAAAAGTTTGAACCTTTTTTTTCTAGGCTAATTACATTATCATCCTTAAACTTCTTTACTGGAAGAGGCAGCCTCTTTCCCATACTCTCATAGACAAGTTCATCGTACATATTACATATAAAGTTATCTACCCTTAGGGTATTAGTCCGATTTTCAAATAAGTAATCAAACCACCTCATTATATCTCTATCAAATGTATAATTCATATCTATCACTTCTTTCCCTTGTATACGGAATTATATTCCTTAACTAGTTTATCTCTCTCATATTTTGACCCACGATAAGATATCAATGGATTTACCATATAAAGACCATTTCTTAGTTTTTTCAAAAAATCCATCTCCTTGTAGATACCAAACAATACTGATAAACCAGTCTTTGGATAGTCTAATTTCTCTGACAAGTCATCTAGAGTCATATATATCTTGTTGTTCTTGTCCATCAAACTAATTAGGGCCATAGGTATCATAGCCTTCTTTGATGTAGTATCCTTTAGGGACCTAATATAGTTATTAGGGGATATATTTATAAAACGATCAGGTTCCTTTTTATAGTTTACCATCTGGCTCTCACTATACCTGTCCTTATCCAACTTTCTTGGTCTATGTTCCAAATCAAACAATCTTATCACTTCCTTACATCTACAACTAAGCTCGCCAAAATCTTTATCTTTTCTATAATATACTCCCAAAAAATTCAGACGTCAAGCTAATAAAAGACCATTATTTATCATTTTATATAAATAATGTTTATCTTTTTATATAACTTTTTTCTTGCTCTTTATCTCAAAAATTAGCCAATTGCCTGGCCGCTATACAAAACAAGAGATAAACTATTATAAAAAAAATATTTTTTCTTTTATATATACTCAATCCACTTATGCTATAATATACTAAGCATTTTAAAAAGGAAGTGACACTATAATGAAGAAGAAAAATATATCCATCCTAGGATCCACAGGCTCCATAGGAAGTCAAACGCTTGATGTAATCAGAAGAAACCCCAATGACTATCAAGTTGAGGGACTAACTGTAAATAAAAGCATAGAAAAATTATTAGAACAAATAAATGAATTTAAACCCAAGTCAGTGGCTATATTTGATGATACAGCCTACCAAGATTTTTTAGACATTGTTAAAACAAATCAGTCTACAAATCCAAATTTGTCCCAACTTGAGGTCTACAAGGGTCACGAGGGCTTGATAAAAATCGCCTCATCAAAGACAATAGATATCTTGGTGACAGCGGTAGTCGGTATGATCGGTTTACTACCTACTGTAGAAGCTATAAAAAATTCTACAACTATAGCCCTTGCCAATAAGGAAACCCTAGTAACCGCTGGTAAAATAGTCATGGACCTAGCAAGGCAATACAAGGCCAAGATACTACCAGTAGATAGCGAACACAGTGCTATCTTCCAGTGCCTAAATGGAGAAGACTCTAACAAAATAGACAAAATTCTACTCACTGCATCAGGGGGTCCTTTTAGGGGCAGGCCTAAAGAAGACCTGATAAAGGTCAGCAAGTCAGCTGCTCTTAAACATCCTAATTGGTCAATGGGACAAAAGATAAGTATAGACTCCTCTACCCTTATGAACAAGGGCTTGGAGGTTATAGAGGCTAAGTGGTTGTTTGATGTTGAGCCAGAAGATATAGTGGTCCATGTGCACCCAGAAAGTATAGTCCACTCCATGGTTCAGTTTGAAGATTCATCTGTGATAGCCCAGCTAGGGTGTCCAGATATGCGTGTCCCTATCCAGTATGCCTTGACATATCCAAAGAGGATTGACAGCAACTTTGAAAGGCTTGACCTCTTCAAAATAGCAAGTCTTAATTTTGAGAAACCTAACCTAGATACCTTCCCATGTTTGGCTCTTGCCTATAGGGCCCTAAAAGAGGGGGGCAGCACTGCTACTGTCCTAAATGCAGCGAACGAGGTCCTTGTGGAAAAATTCCTGGCTGATAAAATAGGTTTCTACGACATACCAAAGTATATAGAGCAGGCAATGGATGAACACAGCTTTATAGACCGTCCTACACTAGATGATATATTAGCTACAGATGCCTGGACCAGAGACTATATTGAATCTATACTTGGCTAACCATATATAGTAGGCATAAATAAGCTATAAGTGGGTAAGAAATAATAAAAAATAAATAAAAAGTCTTGTCTTACTTATTTTAAGCATAATTCAAGGCTTTTAATGTAGTATTTACATATAAGTTGAAACTGGTTGTTCTAAACTAATATCCATATTTTTTTAAAATCCTCATAATCAACCGGTTTCTAACTATGTATTAATAAAAAAAAGGTAGGTGAATTATGAATATAATTGTTGCAATTTTGGTCTTCGGACTGATAATATTTGTCCACGAACTAGGACATTTTTTACTAGCCAAGAGGGCTGGTGTAACTATACACGAATTTTCCATAGGAATGGGACCCCAATTATTTTCAAAAGAATCTGGAGGTATTAAATATTCCATAAGAATGATTCCACTAGGTGGATATGTAGCTATGGAAGGTGAAGATGAAGAATCTAATGACCCAAATTCCTTTGGCAAAAAATCTCTAAAGGACAGATTTCTTACAATATTTGCTGGACCATTTGTAAATATAGTCTTGTGTGTAATCTTGTTGATACCTGTATTTTTCTTTATAGGTACACCTAGTACTAAGTTTGGTGCCGTAATTGACAAGTCACCAGCTGCTAGTGCTGGACTTAAAAAGGACGATATCATCCTTTCCATAAACGGCCAAGAAACACGTGAATTCAACGACATAGGTAGACTAGTAAACAAATATGGAAAAGAAGAATTAAGTATCAAATACAAAAGAAAAGACCATGTGGACACTGTTAAACTAAAGGCTCAAAATCAGGGAGGACGCTACCTGGTTGGCATACAGCCTGCATACGAAAAGAATCAACCCATCAAGGCCATTAAGCAAGCCTTTGTGGTTACCTACGATACATCTAAAACAATGTTAACCTTCTTATGGAAGCTAGTAACAGGACAATTGTCAGGCAAGGCCGCTGATGCCCTATCTGGACCTGTAGGAGTTGTCAAGATGGTATCTAATGCAGCTACAAGCGGTTTTATAAATGTAGTATACTTGACGGCTATCATCAGCTTGAATATAGGTTTGATGAACCTCCTACCTATACCTGCCTTGGATGGGTGGAGAATATTGATGTTATTAATCGAAGGACTTAGGGGTGGTAAAAAATTTCCTGCAAAGATCGAGGGTTATATCAATGCAGTCGGACTAATAGCCCTTTTAGGATTAATGCTATTTGTAACATACAAGGACATAATCAGACTACTAAGTTAGAAAGGTGAAAAATGACTTACAAAAGAAGAAAAACAAGAATGGTTAGGGTTGGCAACCTAAATATAGGTGGGGATAGCCCTATATCAGTACAGTCAATGACAACTACTGATACTAGGGATGCCCAGGCAACGATTGACCAGATACATAAATTAGAAAATGTTGGCTGTGACCTAGTGAGAGTTGCCGTAGTTGATATGGATGCAGCTAGGAATATAGCCAAGATAAAAAAAGAAATAAATATACCAATAGTCGCTGATATACACTTTGACCACAGACTAGCTCTTGAAGCTGTCAAAAGTCAAGTTGATGGTATCAGAATTAATCCAGGTAACATAGGTAGCCTGGCCAAGACTAGAGAGGTCGTAGAGGCCTGCAAGGCCAATAATATACCTATCAGAATAGGTGTCAATGGAGGTTCACTGGAAAGAGACCTCTTAAAACAATACGGTGGTCCTGTCGCAGAGGCTATGGTAGAATCTGCTATGAGACATGTTAGAATACTTGAGGATCTTGACTTCCATGATATAGTAATTTCACTAAAGAATTCAGATGTAATCAAGTCAATCGAGGCCTATAGGCTCATGTCTAAAACAGTTGACTACCCCCTTCACTTGGGAATTACTGAAGCTGGTGGAATAAAAAAGGGTACAATCAAATCTGCAATAGGTGTAGGCTCTCTTCTAGCTGATGGCATAGGAGATACTATGAGAATATCACTTACAGGAGATCCAACTGAGGAAATACCTGTAGCCAAAGATATACTGAGAAGTTTAAATCTCTTAAATGACAAGATCAAAATCGTATCCTGCCCTACTTGCGGTAGGTGTAATATAAACCTAATTGACCTGGCTAATGAGGTCGAAGAAAAAATCTCGTCTATAAATAAGGACATCACAGTTGCAATCATGGGCTGCGCTGTTAACGGTCCTGGTGAGGCTCGAGAGGCCGATGTCGGTATTGCCGGTGGTGACAAGGTAGGTCTACTCTTTAAAAAGGGTGAAATCATCCAAAAAATACCTCAGGAAACCATTGTTGATACCCTGCTAGAAGAAATTAATAATATGTAATCGAGTAGGGAGGACTTTCTCCTCCCTCTCACACCACGGAGCGTGCCGTTCG
>NZ_JRNB01000078.1 GCF_000758885.1 Peptostreptococcus sp. MV1
TAACTATATAGAGAATAATAAGAGTAAGTATAGTAAGAGAGAATATAGTTTTGGGAAAAGCGGACTTGGAACATTTCAGAATGTCTTTTTAAAGGCTGAAGATATAGGAGAATTACAAATAAAAATGGCAGGAGAGCTTGATAACTACATTGAAAGACTATCAACCTATCTTCAAAGTACCGGAAAGATATATAAAGACCATAAAGCAACAATCCTTTCTTGGTTTTATAAAGATCAGGGAAGTAAGAAAAAAACCAATATCCCTACATGGGAGGAATATAACAAGGGAGTACATTTATGATTAAAGAATTAGAGAAAGTGATGATAGAAGATGTGGAATACAGCTTCAATCCTGAAAAAGAATACATCAAAGACGGACACGCCTACTGTAAAGTGTGCCATGAAAGAAAAGATGGAAAAGCATTAGAATTTTTCGGAAAGCAGATGATATTTAAGACAGTTTGTAAATGCGATAGAGATAGAGAAGCAAAAGAAAAAGAAAGACAAAAGCAGCTTGAAATCGAGAGATTAAAAAGTATCTGCTTCACATCCATGATTCAATGGGCATATAC
>NZ_JRNB01000079.1 GCF_000758885.1 Peptostreptococcus sp. MV1
CTCCCTCTCCGTCTTCTACAAATACATAATGCTTGTAAAACTGCTTAAAATGCAGGATTTTCACGATTTCACTCTTTGTATCAACGCTATGCACTCCACATGAGGCGTCGATGCAAACATGTCCATCAGCTTCAGCTTTTCCAACTTATAACCCCTAGCCTCGAACTCGACCACGTTGTCAACCAGTGACTTTGGGTTACAGCTGACATAGACTATTTCCCCTGCACCAAATTCAGCTATGTCCTTGACACCATTGCCTAGGATTCCTGCCCTTGGTGGGTCTACTATTATCAGGTCTGGTCTTTCTGGTAGGCTGCTGACTACCTTGGCCACGTCACCTGCTATAAATTCGCAGTTGTCTAGCTGGTTTAGCCTGGCATTTTGGTTGGCTGCTACTACAGCCTCCTCCACCAATTCTATACCGTAGACCTTTCTGGCAGTTTTGGCCATCAGCTGTCCTATTGTGCCTGTCCCACTGTATAGGTCAAATACAACCTTGCCGTCACCCTTGTCACCTGCAAAGTCTCTGGCTATAGTATATAGGACCTCTGCCCCCTTGGTATTTGTCTGGAAAAATGAAAATGGAGATACCTTGAACCTCAAGCCTAGAACTTCTTCATAAAAGTAGTCCCTACCATGTAAGACCCTCATTTCGTCACACTGGACTGCATCGGCTAGTCCATCATTTATTGTGTGTAGGATACCTACTAGGTCATTTTCAAGGTCTAATCCAAGTAAAAATTCCTTGTATTCCTCCATATTGTAGTCGATTTGAGAGGATGTCACTATATTTACCATTATTTCTCCAGTATTTTCACCCCTCCTAACCACTAGGTGTCTTAGGTAGCCCTGGTGGTTAAAGGACCTGTAGTATGGCAGGCCTTTTTCTTCAAAGAAGTCCCTAGTTCCGACCATTATCTTTCTAAAATCTTCATTGATTATCCTACAGTCGTCAACTGTAACTATATCTATAAACCTGCCTACCTTGTGCATGCCAAGTGATAGGGGACCATCCTTGTACTCATCGCCAAAGGTAAATTCCATCTTGTTCCTATAGGCGTACTGGCTAGGACTGCCCTGGATACCCAAAAATTCGTAGCCCTCTATACCGGCCTTGTCAAAAAGGTCTAGGATTTGATTTTTCTTGATTTCCAGCTGCTTTTCATAGGGGATGGATAGGATTGAACAGCCTCCACACTGCCTAAAATGCCTACAGACTGGGGCTGTCTCTAGCTCAGATGGCTCTAATAATTCCAAAAACTTGACTTCTCCACTGTCTGCCCTTGATTTTTTGACCACAGCCCTCACCTTTTGACCTGTGATACCACCCTTCATCTTTATCATCTTGTCTTCATATATAGAGCGTGATATGCCCCCAAACTCCATCTTGCCTACTTCAAATTCTATTATATCTTTCCTCTTCATCAACACTTACCTTTCTAACGATTCAAGATCATATATCTTGTCTTGCTTCAATATCTTTATACTTCTAATAAATCAGTATTTTCTATCTTATTTAAGTTAAGGATTTTTACCCTAATATATGTCTAGATTTCTCTATCTTCCAATAGCTTGACTTCTTCTTCGGTCAGTTCCCTATACTGGCCCAGTTCTAGGGATTCATCCAAGGATAGGCCACCCATCTGAACTCTTTTTAAGTATAGGACTTGCTTGCCTACAGCCTCAAACATCCTCTTGACTTGGTGGAACTTGCCCTCGCTAATAGTCACATATATTTCAGAACCCAGGCTACCGTCATCTGCCTCAAAGGTCCTGATAATTTCTAACTTTGCAGGCCTTGTCGTGTAGTCATCACCAATATATAGGCCCTTACTAAAGGCTTCTATATCTCTAGCCACTACCTCTTGGTCTATCTGGGCGTAGTATTTTTTAGGGACGTGTTTTTTAGGTGATAGGACCCTGTGGCTGAGTTGGCCATCATTTGTAATTACTAGGAGGCCTTCTGTATCCTTGTCCAGTCTGCCTACTGGAAAGGGGTCAAATGCCAAATACTCTGGATTTATGAGGTCTATAACTGTCTGGTCGTACCTGTCAAAGGTTGCAGATACACAACCGGCTGGCTTGTTCATCATCAGGTATATATACTCTCTGTAGCTGACCTCTTGGCCATTTAGACAAACCTGGTCCTGGTCAGGATTTATATGCTGGTCGGGCTTTTTGGCTTCCTGACCGTTGACTGTCACCATACCCTGCCTACACATTTTTTTAATTTCTGACCTAGTTCCATAGCCTAGGTTGCCCAACATTTTATCCAACCTCATAAATTTCCTCCTGATTCTTCTACTACTATTAGCTGTATTTTCCCTAGTTATATCTGTTCAATTACTACTATTTTTCGCCCGATTATCCTAACTACATATTATCGTATATTTCTTTTAGCTCTTCTTCACTAAAGCTGTACCTAGACTCACAGAACTGGCAGCCAACTTCAGCCCCCTTGTCCTCATCTATTATAGACTTGAGCTCCTTCTTGCCAATGGCCACAAATACCTCTGCCACCCTGTCCTTGGAGCAGTCACATTCAAAGCCTACCTCAACCCTGTCTAGGATAGCTGGTTCTAGGTCCTTTAATACTATATTCATCATGTCTTCAGGAGTTAATCCCTGACTCAACATCTGAGTTACAGACTGGATTCCTGTCAGATTTCTTTCTATTGTAGATATTGTCTCCTCACTTGCGCCTGGCATCATCTGGACTATAAATCCACCAGCCTCTTCTACCTCGTCAGTCCTAGTCAAAACTCCTAGAGATACAGCTGACGGTGTCTGCTCTGATACTGTGAAATAGTAGGTAAAGTCCTCTGCAATTTCACCACTGACCATCTCATACTCACCATTATATGGCTCTCTTAGGCCTAGGTCCTTGATGACCTTTATAGTACCCTGGTTTCCAACTGCACCAGCCACATTTAGCTTACCACTTGCGTAGTTTTCAACCTCTACATCAGGATTAGTCACATAACCCTTGACTATACCACTGGCATTTGATGTAGTCAAGATAGTTCCTATAGGACCTCCACCCTTGATAATTACACTAATCTTGTCGCCCTTGTTCTTCATCATCAGACCCATCATAGATGTAGCTGTTAGGGTCCTGCCTAGGGCTGCAGTTGCCACCTTTGTAGTATTGTGAAAGCCCCTAGCTGTCTCTACCATATTTTTAGTTGAGGCAAAAAATGCCCTCACTTCCTTATTTCCTGTTGTTACTCTTATGCAATAATCCTTCATATTTAAACCTCTCTCATTCTATTTTACTGCTGTAAAGAATATCCTCTCAGCCTTGTCACCTGGCCTATCCATACCAAAATCTCCATAGGAATCTATCTTCTCAAACCCCACATTTTTCAGGGTATCAACTATTTCATCTTCCTTGTGGGCCCTCTGCAGGTGGACTTCCCTGTATCTTTCGTATAGGTTGTCATCTTCACATCCAAGCTGACTACCATCTTCCAATAATTTATTTGAGCCTTGGTCTGCCTCTTCATACTCATCTCGTTCGTAATCCTGGTCGTCAATTTTTAGGAAAAAATCCAAATTCATCTCCAAAAGTTGGTTGCCTTCATCATAGTAATTAGTCCACATATATGATATGTCCTCCCTAGACTCTCCCATAAAGTTATTGCCCAAGACCTGACTTAGCTTGTAGTGTGAGCTGATGTCAAATACAAAGACTCCACCTGGCTTCAACAATTCATAAACCTTGGCAAAGACCTTGGTCAAGTCATCCAGGCTAGTGACATAATTAAAACCGTCACAGGCACACAAGACACAATCCAAGTCATAAAGGTCAAAATCCAAGTCCACTATATCCTGCTCCAACAAAACTAGGGGAAGGCCCATGGACTCAGACTTTTCCAGAGCCACACCTAACATATCCTCTGATATATCTATACCCGCTATATCATACCCACTCTGGGCCAAGGGAATCGTAATATTCCCCGTACCACATGCTAGCTCCAAGATATTCTTGACACTAGCACCACTCTTATCTATCAAATCCTCTATATGCCCGACCCAAGCATCATAATCAACATCATCCATGAGCTGGTCGTACACATAGGCAAAATTACCATACTGGTTCATTTAACTACCACCTTTTTCTATCCAAATCCACTATCTGCTATTATACCATTTTCAAACCATTTTTTCTATATAGTTAACAGCTCAAGCTACTTTG
>NZ_JRNB01000080.1 GCF_000758885.1 Peptostreptococcus sp. MV1
GTTATTCAGGAAGAAAAATTAAAGAGGAATAAAGAAAGATTACTGACTGGAGGTGAGAGAACTTGATCAATGAAGAAATCGCAAGAAAAACGCTTAACATGGAAGTGAAAGCTGCTAAAGTAACAGGAAAGCTAATTCTGAACTTATTAAAGAAACTGATGAAAGAGGCTGAAAAACTTGGAGGACTGGAAAAGCTGGTTAATGCTAACGGAAATGAAGTAAAGCTCAAAGATATGGTTAAAAAGGGACAGCTTGAAGAAATTCCGGTAGAAGAAGCAGAGCTGAAGGAACTGAAAAAGGAACTTAATCGGTATGGGGTAAAGTTTTCGGTGATGAAAGATAAAGAAAGCGGTAAATACTCCGTATTCTTTCAGGCAAAAGACATGAAAGTCATGGATAAAGCCTTCAAACACGCTCTTGCAGAATCAGAAAAGAAAACGGAAAGAAAAGAATCTATCCACAAGAATATTGAGAAGTTCAAGGAGATGGCAAAGAACACTGTTTCTAAAGATAAAGTTAAGAATAAACAAAAGGAGCAGAGCCTATGATAGATAAGATACTAAAAGACATCAAAGGCTTATTTAAGGTGCAAGATAAGGCAAAGTTGCTAAAGCAGAATATTCCCTATCTTGCATTTTTCTATGTTGGCAATATCTTTTCTCATCATGTAAGAGCCTATACTGGTGGAGATGTGATAGACAAAATCTTTCAAGGAATATTAGAACTTAATACCATGAGCTTTATTCCAAGTATTCATCCTTCTGACATTTTAATGGGCGTGGGAGTGGCAGCTCTAATTAAATTTATTGTCTATACCAAAGGGAAAAATGCAAAAAAGTTTAGGCAGGGGAAAGAGTATGGTTCAGCAAGATGGGGAACGAGAAAAGATATAGAGCCGTATGTGGATGAAAAGTTCCAAAACAATATCTTGCTTACTCAAACAGAGCGATTAACCATGAATGGCAGACCGCCAAACCCAAAGTATGCAAGAAATAAGAATGTACTTGTTATTGGTGGTTCTGGCTCCGGAAAGACGAGATTTTATGTAAAGCCAAACCTAATGCAAATGCACTCGTCATATTGTGTTACAGATCCTAAAGGATTAACCTCATAGGGACAGAGAAAATAATAAAAACTTGGAAAGG
>NZ_JRNB01000081.1 GCF_000758885.1 Peptostreptococcus sp. MV1
GCCCTTAAAATCATTGAAAATGGCTTTATTGCTTAATTAGGAGTGCCACACTTTCAACATGAAGCGAGTGAACACTAAGTATGTCAAATAGCTACGTTCGTATGTAGGAACATATCCATGAACTTTTTAACGATAGCTTAAGGTTATCGTTAAAAGGTATTACCTCGACAAACTGGAAGTTGTCAGCTTACAAGCTTACTCGCTAACTTGTACACTTGATTTATTTCTTTACTTTCTAACTTCCAATTATAAAGTTCCTCTTTAATTAGCTCTGGAAATTTTTTACTAATATCTCTCAAAGCATTTCCAACCGACTTTCTGACATATTCACTCGTATCTTCTTTCAATGCAGCAATTCGTCTGATAGCTTCATTTGGATTATCTTTGAAATATGGTCTGCTCGTCCATATTCTTAATCCCTCTGTTACTGCTCTCCTTGTATTAGGATTATTATTTTTTAACCATTCATCAATTACTGGAAGTGCTTTTTCATATCCTATTTTCTTACAAAATTCATCAAATGCCTTTGCCAAGACTTCCTGAACTCTCCAATTATCGTCTTTGGAAACTTCATCTCGCATAAATGCTAAAATATCATCTTGTTCTGATAAATATCCAAAAAGAAATACACCATACATTCTTACTTGATAGGTATCAGATTTATATGCTAAAAACGCCAAATTTTTAGCATATTCATTATCATAAAATTTATAATCGGTTAAGGCTCTTTTCTCTTCCTCTTTGAAACCATTTTCTATCAAAGAAAATTCCTTTTTTAAACTCGCAATATATTCTTTCAAGTAGCCTCATCTCCTCGCTAAATTCCAGTTATATCTCCGATATTTACTTTTGTATTTCATTAGCCGTTAATTTTCTTACCTGCATATTGGGATATTCTTTATATTCTAATACTCGAAAAACAGACTCCGTTGATTCACAGATTTTATCTTTATTTTTTCTCATATAAACTCGAAAGTCATCGTAATCTGCAAAAATTTTGTATTATACTCTGCCATTTTTACTTTTGATTTCATCGATCCCACAAGACTTTTTCGTTGTATAGTCGGCAGTTCTTAAATACAATTTTGCTATTCCCAATGATTTGAACGGAAAATTCCATCTTTGCAATCCTCGCTTGGAATCATGTTCAATGCAGATACATCGCCGGCAAGTACCGCAAATATACTGCATATGATTTTCCAAGCAGTCTAACGGATTCAATAAAGAGTTACACTATTGTCTGATGAATAGCATTCTTCGCACATTTTTGTTCTACCTCTCATTTTTATAAATAAATCTTACTTCACGAAACTCTTTACCACCAATAGTGTCATCCAAATATTCCTCTGTTTGGAGAAACCCCAAATGTTCGTAGAAATTTTTAGCTGTTATATTGTCATCAAGTACCCACAAGAACAGTTCATCAAAACCTAGCTTTTTAAGTTCTAAAATAGAAGTTTCAAGAAGCTTTTTCCCGTAGCCCTTTCCCATATATTCAGGAAGAAAATATATAGAAATAATTTCACCACAATCAGGAAACTGTTCAAAACGAGACTTGCAGAAACTGCTTGTGCCGATATATTTTCCATCGACAATACAAACAAGTGTCTTCCATCCAGGTATATCAAAATTTTTTGACCATCTTCCCTCAGGAATTGAATTAAGATATTCTTGTGGAATTATCCCTTTATAGGCATATTTCCAACTTTCTTCGTAAATTTTGCTGATAGCCAATCTATCATCTGAATTTGTTATATATCTAATTTCCATTTGTTGCACTTTTCCTATCACTCCCTTATACAAAATTCATATTTTTCTTCCCAGAACAATTTGACAATCTGGGAGTTGTTCATTTATGATACTCATTAATTTTGTTTCTATGTTCATTCAGAAGTAATTTTGAATAAACTTTTTCATTCTTTGATTCTCTAACTTCTTTCCAAAGTATAGATGCGACTTTTAATTTATTAGAATAATTGTTGCTGCATTCATCTGTACAAAAATCTTTTAGAAATTGATTCCATTGACAAACCGAATTGTCATACTTGGCGTAATCTGACTCTCCATAATATATTTTTATCATATCTTGGATCGTAAATTTTATATCGTTATCCCTTTTTACTTTTCGCCAAGCCGTTGCCATATCAGCATTAAATTTAAACGGGCTAACGCCTGTTACAGCTGAAAAATAATCTCTAAATTTTTGGTTAAAAGAAAAGCCACAGTTAAGTAACGGAGTCTCTAAGGTTATAACTTCGGCTTGACTTTTCTTACCTTTACTCAAAAATTTTTCTACTCTATTTCCCTTGAAATATTGTTCAATAATGTAGTTCAATTCTTTCTTCGTACATCTATACTGAAACCATTTTCTATCAAAGAAAATTCTTTTTCCAGTTCAATGATATATTCATTCATTTATTTCCTCCTTATATCCTCTCAAGTCGCACAACGCTCTCCAAGTGGCTTGAGTGAACACCAAGTATGTCAAGTAGTTACATTCGTATGTAGGAACATATCCATGAACTTTTTAACGATAGCTTAAGGTTATCGTTAAAAGGTATTACCTAGACAGACCGGGAGTTGTTATTTAGTTTATAATCGTATTATTTTATTAGCTATATCCTTTACAAACCTCTTATCGTGTTCCACAAATATGAGTGTAGGTTTTGCTTCTTTTATAATTTCCTCAATCTGTATTCTTGATATTACATCTATATAATTCAGTGGTTCGTCCCAAACAAATATATGAGCTGGCTTTGATAAACTTACAGCAATTAAAACTTTCTTTTTTTGTCCATCGCTATACTTCTTCATATCCATTTCAAATAATTCTCTTGCAAAATCTAATTTTCTAAGAATTGTTTTGCACAATGTTTCATCAACACCTTGCTTATGAATATACTCATTCAGGCTTCCTGTTAAATTAGATGTATCTTGAGGAATATATGATATTTTTAAATTATTTGCTAATTTTACATCACCTGAATACTCATGATTTAGATCTAATAAAATTTTAATCAAGGTTGATTTTCCGCTACCATTACCCCCATATACAGCCATTATATCACCTTGCTTTATCTCAAAACTTACATTACTTAATATCTGCCTTTCTCCATAATATGATGATAAATCGCTAACTGATATTAGAGGATTTTTGTGGTGATGTAATGGATGCAATAATAAACTTTCCTTTATTTCAATATCTTTTAGTAAACTCTGTTTTTCTTCTATTGCCTTGTTTTGTCTATTCTCCAAATTCTTAGATTTTTTCATCATCTTGGCTGATTGATGACCTATATGTCCTTTGTCTGGTTTTACACCTGATACTTTCACACCATTTTTAGTATTTTCAATTTTATCAGACCAAATTTGACTTTGTCTTGCAGCCTTTTTTAATCGTTTAATATCTTTTCTTAATCTCTCATTTTGACTAATTTCAAATTGGTCTTTCATCACTTTGTTTTCATACCATGATGTAAAATTTCCCGATTGGACATCAATAGAATTCCTGTTAATAGAAATAACATGATTGATACAACCATCTAAAAAATCTCTATCATGAGATATAAGCAAAAATCCTTTTTTACTTTTCAGATATTCACTTACAATTTTTCTTCCGTCCATATCTAAATGGTTTGTTGGTTCATCAATAAGTAAAAAGCCATCTTCTCTTGTAAACAAAATAGCTAAAAGGATTTTTGTTTGTTCTCCTTTAGAAAGCGTTTCAAACTCTCTGTAAACAAGGTTCTCATCTACATTTAGCAAATTAAGTTCTCTAAATAATTTCCATTCTTCCTCATCTGATATTAGTTCTTTATATAACTCAATTCCTAATTTTGAAGTATCACTTAAATTGGGCGGGAATTTAATAAAGTCAACACTTTTGCAAATTTTACCTTGATAAGTTTCTTGATTTAAAAGTAACTTAAATAGAGTTGATTTACCAATTCCGTTTCTTCCTATTAGCCCTGTTTTCCAGTTGGTATCAAATGAAAATGAGATATTTTCAAATATAGGTTTTACATAGCCATAATATGAAAAAGTGAGGTTTTCAATTTTAATTGTTGACACAAAAACACCCCCTCAAATTCAAATTCGATTATTTCTTTTTCTTTGGTTTGGGTGCAGGTAATTCATCATACATTGAATTGAATAAGCCGGTTAAAAAATCTTTGTTGTCAACATTATCTACCAATAGCATTTCCTTTGCTCCATCATATGGTACCTCGTACTTTGCATTTGGCATATATGCTATTGCAGATTTAACAGGCTTCACCAAAAACCTATCATCATAAATTCCACCCACAATTTTTCCGCGATAATAAACAATATATTCGCCCATCATTGATCTATATGTTATTTCTTCCAAATCGGATAGTTGTTCTAAAATGAAGTTTAAATATTCTTTACTTGAAGCCATTTTTTCTATCTCCCTTAATTACTAAAATTTCAATAGTCCGTTTTCGTCAAACTTAAAATTTGGACCCCATGAAACTTCCCAATAGTATCCATCTAAATCCGAAAAATATGCGTGATATCCACCCCAAAAAACTTCCTGTGGCTCTTTTACAATTTTTCCACCTGCTTTTCTTACTAATGCAATTACAGTCTCTACATCTTCTTTATGTTCAACATTGTAGGCTAATGTAATTCCTGAAAATCCATTCCCTTTTGGTGGATTATTTTCATCAATATCTTTTGCTAATTGTTCCAAAGGAAATAGTTCAAACTTTGTTCCCGGAGTATCAAAAAAGCATACTGACGGATTATTTTCTCTGCAATCAGTCTTATATCCTAAACCATCTCTATAAAACTTTATTGACCTTTCCATATCTTTCACACCTAAACAAATACAAGTAATCTTGTTCATCGTTACCTCCTATGAATTCTTATTTGTCATACAATCAATTTACTTGCCAACTTGTAAACTTGTTTTATATCTTTACTATTAATATCCCAACCATCAAGCTCTTCTTTAATTAACTCTGGAAATTTTTTGCTAATATCCCTCAAAGAATTGCCAACTGATTTTCTAACATATTCACTGGAATCATCTTTTAATGCAGCAATTCGTCTGATAGCTTCATTCGGATTATCTTTGAAATATGGTCTACTTGTCCATATTCTAAGTCCCTCTGTAACTGCTCTCCTTGTATTAGGATTATTGTTTTTTAACCATTCATCAATTATTGGAAGTACTTTTTCATATCCTATTTTCTTGCAAAATTCATCAAATGCCTTCGCCAATACTTCCTGAACTCTCCAATTATCATCTTTGGAAACTTCATCTCGCATAAATGCTAAAATATCATCTTGTTCTGATAAGTATCCAAAAAGAAATACACCGTACATTCTAACTTGATATACATTGGATTTATAAGCTAAAAATGCCATTCTTTTACTATGCTCATTATCATTAGATTTGTAATCGGCAAAGGCTCTTTTTTCTTCCTCTTTGAAGCCATTTTCTATCAAAGAAAATTCTTTTTCTAAACTCGCAATATATTCTTTCATGCAGCTTCTCCTCCTAGATAAATTTCAATTTGTCTTTGTTTAAAAATAAATCCCATTATATAATTCCATAAACTCTTTAGCAAACTTTGTTACAAGTTCATGATCAAGCGCAGTAGCTAAGGTTTCTTCATTATTATTAGCTGTTGGTGTCCAATTATATGAGCCATGCATTACATAGTCCATATCTATGATACAAAACTTATTATGCATACGGTTATATCCTCTACTTCCAAATCTCGGAATGACCACAACATCGAACTTATTTTCTTTAAGTTTTGAAATCATATTTTCATTTGAGTCTTCCTGCGAAACTATTATTCTTACATTTAATCCTTGCTTCTTTTTTACTAATAACTCTTGATAGATAGCTTCATTAGAAAACCATGCAACAGCTGCCCAAATTATAAATTTAGCATCTCTAATACCCTGAATAACTTTCTCTTGAATTGCATCANAAACTACATTATNCTCTGTTACTTCATCTGGTTTATCAACTANCTGTNGNCGTATTTCAACATGNTNTAACGCATAATCNTCAGATTCCTCATATACATACTTTACTAACTCTTCTAGAATTTTCTATCATATTTCAATACTTCTTTCAGAATCTTAATGAAAGCACTTCTATCTATTAATATCACCTTTCTTTATANATTTACCACTCTTAANCCTTTNATCNTTTGGTTTTTCAGCATCTGNAGGAATANCCCAATATGATCCAATCTTTGTGGCACCAGATATACGTCCCTCTGTGCAGAGGANCTGTATTCTTCTAACTNTAATACCACATTTTTCTGATGTTTGCTTTATTGATAAATATTTCATCATAATCTCTCCGTAAATAATTTTACAGTTACACTCATTAGTAATAGTATATTCTAAACCACGAATAAAATCAATCTGCAAGTATAAAAAGAAGTCCACC
>NZ_JRNB01000082.1 GCF_000758885.1 Peptostreptococcus sp. MV1
AAAAAATTATACTAATAAAATAGGATATCTTATTTAAAACATAAAGATGTTAAATATGAGAATTTATATTGATTGACAATGGATGTTATACATGTTATTATATGTATAGCTTATATAATCACTTATAAGCAAGAAGAAGGTAAACTTTATAGACATATATAGGTCGAATATATGTAAGTTGAAAAGTTATATTACAAAGGAGGATATATTATGAAGTTTAAAAAGTTATTATCAACAGTAATGGCAATGGCTATAGTTTCTGCGATAGGCGTAAATGCATTCGCCCTAGAAAACAAGAATGTAACTGTGTATAAGAATATAGCCAATAATGAGTTTTATACAGGTATGGGAGCACATGCAGCCGAAGCTTTTTCTAATGGAATAGTAGTGAATAATAACACAGACCTAAAGTTAGAAAGGGTAAAAACTAAGGAAATACATGTAAGTATATTTACCGGACATATTTATGAACTCACTTTGCAAGGAAAGAAAGGCACACCTGATGGATATGAGTTTAAATTCACAGGTAAAAATGTCACACCAACAACTCTTGCAAATACTTCAAGAAAGTATTACAGTGG
>NZ_JRNB01000083.1 GCF_000758885.1 Peptostreptococcus sp. MV1
CGAACGGCACGCTCCGTGGTGTGAGAGGGAGGAGAAAGTCCTCCCTACTCGATTGGGAGTCAGGTCCTGTAGGATAAAAATAATTTATTTGGAGGAAAGTTATGGAAAAGTTGGGATTAAACGAGATCAGAAGTAGGTTTACTAAGTTTTTTGAATCAAAGGAGCACTATATAGCAAAGTCACATTCTTTGATTCCTAGCAATGACAAGTCTTTGTTGTTGATAAATTCAGGTATGGCGCCATTGAAAAACTATTTTTCAGGTGTAGAGATACCACCAAAGAACAGGATGTCAACAGTTCAGAAGTGTATCAGAACAGGAGATATAGAAAATGTAGGTGTGACAGCTAGACACGCTACCTTCTTTGAGATGATGGGTAACTTCTCGTTCGGAAATTATTTCAAGAAGGAAGCCATTACTTGGGCTTGGGAATTTATAACTGAGTGGCTTGAAATACCAGAAGAAAAAATTTGGGTGACAGTATATGAAAGTGATGATGAAGCTTATGACCTATGGAAAAATATGATAGGCTTCCCTGAGGACAAGATTGTTAGGCTGGGCAAGGATGACAACTTCTGGGAAATAGGCCTAGGACCATGTGGACCATGCTCAGAGATATACTTTGACAAGGGAGAAAAGTATGGTTGCGGTTGCGAAGATTGTAAGCCAGGTTGTGACTGTGATAGGTTCTTGGAATTCTGGAACCTAGTATTTACTCAGTTTGATAGAAAAGAAGACGGTAGCTATGGAGAATTAGACCATAAGAATATAGATACTGGTATGGGTCTAGAAAGAATGGCCTGTATAATGCAGGACGTGGATACTATATTTGAGGTTGACACTATAAAGTCTGTCTTGAATAAGGTATGTCAATTGGCAGGAATTACATACGGACAGGATGCTAAGAAGGACAAGTCTGTAAGAATTATAACTGACCATATCAGGTCTGTGGCCTTTATGGTTGGAGATGGAATACTACCATCAAATGAAGGAAGGGGCTACGTTCTTAGGAGACTATTGAGAAGGGCAGCTCGTCACGGTAGGCTATTGGCTATCAAGGGCAACTTCTTAAATGACATTGTGGATGTAGTATTTGAGACCTGTGGAGATGCATATCCAGAGCTAATAGAAAAGAAGGGCTATATCAAGAAGGTAATAGGTATAGAAGAAGAAAAGTTTGGTGAAACTCTTGAGCAGGGTCTAGAAATCTTGAAGTCATACACTGAAGAGTTAGTAGCCGCTGGTGGAGATACGATCTCAGGTAAGCAGGCCTTCAAGCTTTATGATACATTTGGTTTCCCTCTAGACCTTACTATGGAAATACTAGAAGACGAAGGTCTAAAGGCAGATACTCAAGGTTTTGAAATAGAAATGCAGGCCCAGAAGGATAGGGCTAGGGCAGCTAGAGGTAACAGGGAAGGCGATGCTTGGAAGGAAGACCCTCTAACATCATTAGAAGATGCTAGCTCAAGCTTTGAAGGTTACCATGACCTAGTTAAGACTTCAAAAATAAAGGCAATGGTAGTTGACAATGCCTTGGCCGATTCTATAGAAGAGGGAATAGAGGCAGCCATAATCCTAGACCAAACTAGTTTCTATCCAAACGGCGGTGGCCAGGTTGGCGACAAGGGGCAGATAGCAAGTGATAGGGGATTATTTGAAGTAGAGGATACTGTAAAAGGGGCTAACGGAAGCATCAAGCACATTGGTAGGCTTGTCAGTGGAGCATTTAGCCTAGGTGACCAGGTAGAGACAAGGGTAGACAAGTCCCTAAGAATGGATGCCGCTAGAAATCATACAGCTACCCACCTACTACACAAGGCCCTAAAGGAAGTCCTTGGAGACCATGTAAATCAGGCGGGTTCATTGGTTGAGCCGGATAGGTTAAGGTTTGATATAACGCACTTTGAGGCTATGACCAAGGAAGAAATTGCCAGGGTAGAGGCTATGGTAAATGAATTTATCCTAGAATCTCACCCAGTTACTGCTCAAATTATGAATATAAATGAAGCTAAGTCTATGGGAGCTATGGCCCTATTTGGAGAAAAGTACGGTGAAGAAGTAAGGGTAGTAAAGATGGGTGATTGTTCAGTAGAATTATGTGGAGGTACCCACCTAGATAATACTGCCCAGGTAGGTATGTTCAAAATCTTATCAGAAGGTGGAGTTGCTGCTGGCGTTAGAAGGATTGAAGCTATAACAGGCAGGGCTGTATACCACTACTTACTTGCAAAAGATTCGCTAATTGCCAACATTAGTGATATAATGAAGACAAGGGAAGATAACCTAGTTGTTAGGGCTACTTCAATAGTTGATGAAAACAAGCAGCTAGAGAAGGAAGTACATGATCTAAAATCTAAGATGAGTATGCAAAATGCTGGTAATGCTCTAGATGATAGTATAGATGTAAATGGAGTCAAGCTTCTAACAGCAAAATACGAAGATATGGATATGGATACCCTAAGAGAGGTGGCAGACAACCTAAGAGATAAGTTGGGTACAAGTGTTGTAGTCCTAGCAAATGTAGCTGGTGATAAAATCAACTTTGTAGCAACAGCTAGTAAGGATGCTATTGAGAAGGGTGCCCATGCCGGCAATATAGTAAGAGAGGTTGCCAAAATCGCTGGAGGTAAGGGCGGTGGTAGACCTAATATGGCCCAGGCCGGCGGAAGTGACAAGACTATGGTAGACCAGGCTCTAGCAAGTGCCCATAAGGTGGTTGAGTCACAGATTAAATAGTAGCAAGGAGGTTACTTATGGAAAAAAATTTAGAATACACAGTGAAATTTGAAACCTTGAATCAGGACAAGATGACTGTAGCCCAGACTATAGAGTATGTATATGACGCTCTAATAGAAAAGGGATACAACCCAGTCAACCAGATAATAGGATACATCCTATCAGGTGATTCAAGTTACATTACTAGCTACAAGAATGCCAGAGCCGCTATCAAGAGGTTCGAAAGAGATGAAATTCTAGAAGAAGTAATAACTAAATATTTGCATATAGAGGAGTAAGAGTTATATGTTTAAGAAAAGTTTGGCCTTGATAGTTTGCCTAGTCATGGTTTTTGGACTAGTAGGTCCTGGACTTGCTGAAGCTTCCCAAAAAGAGGAATCAGTATTTGCTACTGAGCGGGCAATGACTAGGGGAGAAATTGATCCAAAGGCCGATAACAATACTGCCAAGAACAAGGGCAAGGTAATACTTATTGACTTGAATAGGACAAATTACGAAAACCTAAAAAATATAAAGTTTTTAGCTGGCAGGTTAGAAAAGAGTGGCTACCTAGGTATGATGAATATCAGGGGTGACAAGGGCTACGATGACAGAAGAAACTATGCTAGTATGGGTGCAACAGGTAGGGTTAATATCCTGCCTGATACACCTGTGAACTTTAGCCAGTTTGAGGGCAAAAACCTATACAGGTATGCTACAAGTCAATCTCCTAAGAAGATAAATATGCTGGGGGTAAATAACGTAGACCAGTACAACCAGACCAAGGGTGAATTCAAGTCAAAATTGGCTTATCTAGGAGATACACTAGTCTCTAACGGAAAAAAGGTGGCTGTTCTAGGCAATAGCGACTATATTGATATGAACACAGGTCAAGAAATAAGAAATAGGGACTTTGCCCTTATGGTTATGGACAGCAGGGGTAGGATTGCCGACGGAAATGTAGACCTTATAAACAAAAAGGACCAGACCTTCCCCTTTGGTATATCTACTGACTACGATAGGTTGAAGAAAGACACTCAAAACTACTACAAAAAGTCGGATTTTTTGATGGTAAACCTAGGTGATACCTATAGACTAGATGAGTACAAGGTCAACCTGAACAAGAAGACCTATACTAGGATGAAGTACAGGATATACAAGCCTATTAGTAATTACTTGGAATATGTCTTTGATATGGCTGGCCCAAATGACACAATATATATAATGGGTTCATTTCCTAGCAATTTAGACTATGCCAACAACAGGAGATTGGCTCCCCTAATTAGGTTTGATATGTCTGAATCTAGTAAGGGGCTACTCATGTCATCTACTACTAGAAGAAAGGGTATTTTTGCAAATTTAGACCTGGGTGTAGATATATTAAATAGGTTCGGCCTAAAGAACCCTGAAATGGTAGGGCGTGTCCTAACAAACAAGCCTATGGACAATAGGGATGACTATATGGCCAAGGAGTACAAGAAAATTATAGCTATATCATCTATTAGGATGTCTATCATAAACATATATGTAGCTGTAATATCAATATCTTGGATACTAGGGGCCCTTGCCCTATGGCAGAGGGACAAGCTGCCTAAGAAGCACAAAAAGAAGATACTAAACTTCCTAAAGGAAATGGTTAAGTTGGGTCTAATAATGCCACTAGCCTTCCTGTCAGCCCCAATATTAAGGCCAGGTAGCCAGGTGCAGATTGCCCTAGCCATAGTATTTATGACTGTCTTACTGTATATACTAGGCAGTAAGATTTTTAAGGGTGATGACTTGAAACAGGTCGGTTTTTATTCTATCCTCATGATACTTTTGATAGTTATAGACTCTGTAATATCAACACCTTTGATGCAGAGTAATATAATGAGCTATGACCCTATGATAGGAGCTAGGTATTACGGGGTAGGAAATGAGTACGAAGGGGCGACTATAGGTAGTGCAATATTGGGTCTTGCCATATTGCTTGAGTATAAAAAGATACCTAAAGCTTGGGTGGCTATCTTCTTATTTATCGTTTTGATTACATCAGCCTATCCGAGTATGGGGGCCAATGTAGGTGGGGCCATTTCAGAATCAATAGCCTATATAGCCTTTGTATTAATGATATTTGGTGTGAAAATAGACTTCAAAAAGTCTATCCTAGTTGTACTTGTTTCTGGTTTAATTGTAGTAGTCTTTGCCGCAGCTGATATAATGTTGGGGTTAGGTTCTCACCTTGGTAACTTTATAAGACAGGTGCTAGCAAATGGTCCAATGGAGATATTTACAGTATTTGCTAGAAAAATTGATATGAATATACAGTTGGCCCAGACAACAGTATGGGTAAATATCCTATTGATAGGTTTATTAATACTAGGATTTACAATCTTTAGACCAAATAGGAACTTCTCCTATATGAAGGAGAGCCACAAGATAGTCTATGATGGATATCTAGCAATAGTTGTCGGTTGCCTAGTCACTTTATTGGTGAATGACTCAGGTATAATAGCAGCGGCTACAGATTCGATTTATTTGTTGATACCTATCATAATAATATTGATAAACAAATTCAATCAAAAAGAAGACAAGTATATTAATTAGGATAAGTAGGTGTAGATGTGTTAAGTGGAAGAATAATGGGGCTTGATATTGGCGACAATACTATAGGTGTCGCTGTCAGTGACCTGATGGGTATGACTGCCCAGGGTGTCACTACGATCAAGAGGTCCAGCAAAAAAAAGGATATAGAAGCCTTAAGGCAAATAATAGAGGAAAGACAGGTAAACCTGATAGTATCAGGTTTGCCTAAGAATATGAATGGGACTATCGGTCCCCAGGCAGAGAAGGTTATGAAGTTTTGTGACCTTATGAAAGACGAATTAGGTCTGGAAATCAAGTTCTGGGATGAGAGACTGACAACTGTATCAGCAGAAAGGATGCTGATAGAGGGAGATGTCCGCAGAAAAAATAGAAAAAAGGTCATAGATAAGCTGGCAGCTGTCTTAATCTTGCAAGGTTATCTTGATTCAATTTAATTTCGCTTAAAGTGTCAATAGAAAACATTTTTCTATTGACATTTTTTGAGAATTGATATACTATTAATGTAAGAAAGTTATCAATTGAAAAGGACGGCGATAAAATGGAAAATAACAACACAATGGAATTACTAAAAGAAAAATTAAAGGCAACAGGTTTTAAGATTACACCACAGAGAAGGGCTATAATCGAAGTATTGATAAACAATGAAAGCTCACATATGAGTAGTGAAGAGATATACGACAAGGTTCGTGTGAACTGCCCAGAAATAGGTCTAGCTACAGTTTATAGAACTATGCAGTTACTTGATGAGATTAATGGTATATCCAAGTTGAACCTAGATGACGGTTGTATCAGGTATGAAATAAACGTTGAAGGCGAGGATACACATCATCACCATCACTTGATTTGTAGAGAATGTGGCGCTATCATAGAGGTTAAGGAAGACCTATTGGATTCTATAGAGGCTACTGTGGAAAATAACTACAATTTCCAGATAAAGGACCACGACCTAAAGTTCTATGGACTTTGTAGCAATTGTAAGGATAAATAGTTGTCAGTAGAAAGTGATTATATTAGAAAATCAGATTTGAATGAAATTTAATATTAACAAGAAACTCAATAAATAAAAAAGCCCATGACATTGGTAGGTAAGTTTTAACCTCCGATAGTCATGGTTTTTTTATAGGATTAATATTTTATAGGTCTAATTTATAGTCTTCGTCCTTGATAAGGCCACGTTTTTTCATTATATTTGCCACTAGAAGTGACAATGTAGCAGGCAGTACAACATGTAGAAGTATGATTATAATTAGTAGGTGAAGCTTGTTCATCTGACCAGACATAGTCTGCCATGTCATCAACTGACCTACTAGTCCTGATGTTCCCATACCACCACCAGCAGGATTGTTCTGCATTTTAAATACTAGGGTAGCAAGAGGTCCCAAGATAGCGCTGGCCACAATTGGTGGCAACCATATAATAGGTTTTCTCATTATATTTGGTACCTGTAGCATGGATGTACCCAAGCCCTGGGCCAAGAGTCCATTCCAGCCATTGGACTTGAAACTAATAACAGCAAAGCCTATCATCTGGGCTGAGCAACCAACTGTTGCGGCACCTGCTGCCAGACCAGAAAGAGATAGGATTATTGAAAGGGCTGCAGAACTAATAGGAAGTGTCAAGATGATACCCATCAGGACAGATACTGCTATACCCATTAAGAATGGCTGTAGCTCTGTTGATACACGTATAAATTCTCCCAGACTTGCCATGGCCATAGCCAGGTAAGGTCCTACAAAATAGGCTACCATGCCACCTGTAAGGATTGTTACCAGTGGTGTGATGATAATATCTACATTGGTCTTGCCGGATACTAGACGACCGATTTCAGCGCTGACTACAACGGCTATAAAGGCACCTAGAGGGTCTCCTGCACCGGGTAGGATCAGTTGCATCTTGTCACTAAGTAGAAGCCCATTTGAAAAGGATCCTCCAAAGGCACCCAAAAGTCCTGTCACACTAGATGCTAGAATAACCAGCTTAGGTGATTTCAAGGCATGGGCTACACCTATACCTATGACTGGCCCAGTTAAAGACATGGCTACTACAGCTACTGTGAGTAGGAATGTAGCTATGCCACCTGTAAAGATACCGCTGATCTGCTTAATAATAAGTCCGATAATAAGAGTTGAAAACAAGCCCAAGGCCATACCGTTTAGGCCCTGTATCAGGTATCTATCGAATAATCTCCAGGCCAAAGAATCTTTGTTTTTTGACATATTAATTTACCTCCGATAATTTAGTAATATTTATGAAAATACAATGTATATTAGTGTATATACACATATATATTATATATTGGATTAACCTCAAAAGCAAGAATTAGATAGGACAAAATAGGGACATATAGGAGGGGTGTGTTGAGTTTATTTAATTTTTAATATATAATTTATCTTGAGAATTTTAAATGAATGGAGTTTTTATATGAATTTTAATAATATAAAATATGAAAGGATCGACTATGATTCAGTCAAAAAAGTATACGAGGAAGCAAATTCAAAGATAAGGTCAAGTACGGACTTCGAGGAAATCAAGTCCATAATATCAAGCTTGAACAAGACTAGGGTCCACCTTCAAACTATGAAGGAAGTAGCTGCCATAAAGTATTCTATAAATACAAAGGATGACTATTATGTGGAGGAAAATAAGTACTGGGATGAATATGGACCACTCTACCAGGACCTGGACTATAACTTTTACCAGACTCTTTTGCTTATAGATTTCAAGGACGAAATAATAGAGGAGTACGGTCAACAATTTTATAGCTTGATGGTCTGCCAGGTTAAGAGCTTTTCAAAGGATATAATAGGTCTCTTGCAGGAGGAAAACAGGTTGATGTCCGATTATACGGCCCTTTTAGCATCAGCCAAGATAGATTTTGATGGTAGGGTATGCAACCTATCAGATATGAACTACTATATGGAGTCTCTGGATGATTCAGTGAGAGAGGATGCAATAAGGGCACATACTGGTTTTTTTGAAGAAAATGAAGAACACTTCGATAATATATTTGATGGACTAGTTAAAATAAGGCACCAGATGGCCCTTAAAATGGGTTATGACTCCTTTGTTGATATAGGATATTATAGGATGCGGAGAACTGACTATGATAGGCATATGGTGGCTGATTTGAGGGAAAGGGTATTGGATACTTATGGACCAAAGGCCCAGGCCCTCTACCATGACCAAGCCAAGAGAATAGGCAGGGATAAGATTGACTATTTATGTGAAAAGGTTGAATTTCCTGACGGTAATGCACAACCCAAGGCAGATGCCAGTCAAATATTTGAGTCCGGCAGACGTATGTATTCTAGCCTGTCAAAAGAAACCAAGGAATTTTTTGATTTCTTGACTTCAAATGACCTTTTTGATGTAGAGGCAAGGGAAAATAAGGCCATGGGAGGATATTGTACAGTCCTGCCTGAATACAAGATGCCTTTTATATTTGCCAATTTTAATGGTACTGTGGACGATATAGATGTCTTGACACATGAAGCAGGTCATGCCTTCCAGATGTATATGTCTAGACATATAGAAATGCCAGAATTGATATTCCCTACATTGGATTCCTGTGAGATACATTCAATGAGTATGGAATTTTTCACCTATCCCTGGATGGACCTTTTCTTTGGTGATGATGTTGAAAAGTACAAGACCTACCATTATGCATCTGCAGTGAAATTTTTACCGTATGGGTGTCTGGTAGACCATTTCCAGCATGAAATATATAAAAATCCAGATATGAGCCCAGCCCAGAGGAAGTCCACTTGGAGGAAGCTAGAAAAGAAATACCTTCCTTATAGGGATTATAGGGATTTGGATATTCTCAATAGGGGAGGTTACTGGTTTAGACAGGGGCATATCTTCAAGGACCCATTTTATTATATAGATTATGTATTAGCTCAACTTTGTGCCTTGAATTTTTATAAAAAAATGCAAGAAGATTATAAGCTGGCTTGGGAGGATTATATAAAGATATGTAAGTTAGGTGGCAAGTATTCATTTTTAAATTTAGTAAAAGTTGCAAATATCGATAATCCTTTTAATTAAATTAGGTAAAATAGGACAATGATGTTTGACTTGACAAAAAATTAAAAAGATTATAAAATGGAGTGTGGGAGTATATCCCTACAAAAATTTATGATTTGAAAGCTGGAATTTTTGTTAATATGCGAATAAACGAATATTGAATGAAAATGAACTTTGAAAACAGAATAAGACAAAGGAGGTGGACGCAATTATACCTTATATAATAATAACTGCTATAGTGGCAGTATTACTAGGGCTATTAATTGGTTATGTTATCAGAAAAAATATCTCTGAAGCCAAAATCGGCCAGGCAGAAAATCTTGCCAAGGAGATTGTTGAAAAGGCGAACAGGGATTCTGAAACTGTGAAGAAAGAAAAACTTCTAGAAGCTAAAGAAGAAATTCATAGATTACGTACTGAAGGCGAAAAAGAGAACAAAGAAAGAAGAAACGAAGTACAGAAATATGAAAAGAGAGTTTTACAGAAAGAGGAGACTCTAGATAGGAAGATTCAGTCTTTAGAGCAGAAGGAAGTGAACCTACAGAGGAAAAATGAGGCAGTTGCGAGAAAAGAAAGTGAAGTAGAGGAAATAAAGGTCCAGCAACAGCAGAAATTGGAGAGTATATCAGGCTTTACGACAGAGGAAGCCAAGGAAATCATACTTTCTAATGCAGAGAGAGATGTCAGAAGAGAGATGTCTCTGATGATAAAGGAAAAGGAGGCCCAGGCCAAGGAAGAAGCTGAGAAGAAGGCTAGAGAAATCATTGGCTATGCTATCCAGAAATGTTCTGCAGACCATGTTGCTGAAACTACTGTATCAGTAGTTAACCTACCTAATGATGAAATGAAGGGTAGGATAATTGGTAGAGAAGGTAGAAATATCAGGGCTTTGGAAACATTGACTGGTATAGACTTGATAATAGACGATACTCCAGAAGCAGTAATCCTATCAGGCTTTGATCCAATTAGGAGAGAGGTGGCCAGGATTGCTCTTGAGAACTTGATCAGTGATGGTAGAATACATCCAGCTAGAATTGAAGAGATGGTTGAAAAGGCTAAGAAAGAAGTCCAAAACATCGTCAAGGAGGCTGGTGAGCAGGCCATGTTTGATACAGGCGTGCACGGTCTTCATCCAGAGCTTGTCAAGCTACTAGGTAGACTTAAGTACAGGACTAGTTATGGTCAGAACGTATTGAAGCATTCTGTTGAGGTTTCTATACTCGCAGGTATCATGGCAGAGGAAATTGGTGCAGATGTCAAGCTAGCTAAGAGGGCTGGTTTGGTGCATGATATCGGTAAGGCTGTTGACCACGAGATAGAAGGTACACATATAGAAATAGGTATGGACCTATTGAAGAAGTACAAGGAATCAAAGGATGTAATACACGCAATGAGTACCCACCATGGTGATTATGAGCCACAGACAGTTGAGGCTGTCTTGGTTACAGCTGCAGACGCTGTTTCTGCTGCTAGACCAGGTGCGAGAAGAGAGACTCTTGAAGCTTATATCAAGAGACTTGAGAAGCTAGAAGAAATAACTAATTCATACGAGGGTGTAGAAAAATCATTTGCTATCCAGGCAGGTAGAGAGGTCAGGATAATGGTTAAGCCAGATTCAGTAAGTGACGAAGAAATGCACTTATTGGCTAGAGAAATGACTAAGAGGATAGAAGAAGAACTAGAATATCCAGGTCAGATCAAGGTAAGTATAATTAGGGAAACAAGGGCTACTGATTACGCAAAATAAGCAATTGTGAGATTAAAAAAGGAACCAAGAGGTTCCTTTTTTGTGTATAAAGTTAAATTATATGGTATAATAATGAAACAAGTATATTTGTTTCTTACTATTAAATGGGAGGTATTGGTTTTGAAAAAGTTCACAAATATAGTTTCAAATCTTGACGCTCTAAAACTAAAAAAGGTTGAGGAATTTATTTACAATAATGTAGATGACAAGGTGTTTATACTTCCAAAGGTAGTGCCTTTTAAGGGGGTAAATACAGACATGCTATACATAAAAGATAATAAAATTCTGTTTATAAAATTTATGGATACTACAGAAGACTTATTTTCTTTCTTGGATGAAGAGATTCTTGAGATAATGAAGGAAGAATTTGAGTTGATGTGTGAAAACATGTCTAGATATTTCCCACAAATTGCCTATAACTACGTTTTTGTAATGCCATATATAGATTATATAGAGGACACATATGGTATGGATGATTTTGTTAAAGAAAATATTATATGTGGATCAAGAGTAAAAGAGTTGATAACTGAAGATGATATAAATTTTGACCAATATCTAAAAGAAGCAAATGATGAAATTAGCCTTTCAATGTACCTATTGAGGATTTGCACGGAATATTTTGCTTTTACTACAGGTGTAAATACAAGCAACAAGTTAAAGAAAATCAGCTTTCATGATAAGTATCTAGACTATAGGTTTGCCCTGATGGATGACGAACAGATAGTAAATATAGCTTCGGCCAACTACGGTAATCATGCTATCCTAGGTGGATCTGGAACAGGTAAAAGTGCTGTTATGATGGGTAGGGTCATAAAGTTATCCAAGATATACCCCCACCACAATTTTTTGATACTAACCTTTACAAAACAACAGGTCAATAAGTATATTGAGCTCTTGGACATATTAAAGGTTGATACAGAAAATATAATGGTATACACATTTAGTTCATTTATATTCAAGCTTGCCAAGATAAACAATCTGGTAATAGACTATAATTTAGTTAAGAGTCACTATGACAAGGCCTTTGCTAATATCATGAAGCAGGTGGATAATTCTGTCAAGAATAAGAAGATGTTTAAGGGTATATTTATTGATGAAGCAGAGAATATGAATGAAGACGATATCAAGCTGATATACCAATTCTTGTACTCAAGCAAGAGGGTATTTAATGTGAATGTCTGCAAGTCATATAATATAAATAATAGTCTCAATATATACAAGTGTAAGATTAAGGAAGACATAGAGTATGAAGATGAACTTTTCTTGGAAAAGAATTATAGACAGTCTGAAGAAGTAGTTGACTTTATCAATCGCTTCTGTGATAGGTCAAATGACTATATAAGGTCCCTGAGGGACAATATCTCCAGTACAATTTTTATGAAGACCAAGTCCATATACAAGGGTGGTATGAATGTAAACATACTAAAGGTTGATGACCTAGATGACCAGATACATTCTGTTATATGGGAGATCCAGCACCTTATAAAGGATTGTGGATTTAAGCCAGAGGACATAGCAGTTGTCTACCCATTTAATAAGAAAAAATTAAAGAATGGCAAGATGATATACTTCCAGTATATGCTGAGAAAGTCATTGGAAGATGCAGATATAGCCTATATGTATGCAGATGACACTGTTACCAATCTTACGCCAAAGACAGGTGTTACCATTTCCAACATATATTCGATAAAGTCCCTGTCATACAAGGCCATTATTATATGTGAACTAGAGATGCTCTACAACCACAAGGTCAATGCAGAGGACCAGGACTACCAGGTAAATGACTTCGTGGGTGACCTCAACAAGGTATATACTGCCATGACAAGGGTAGAGAATTACCTGTCAATCATAGTATCATATGATAGGGATTCCAGTGATATATTCAAGCTTTTGATGGACTAAATAGATCTAGCTGGAAATGTTAGTAAAATACAAGCGTTTTATAAGAGATAATAATGAGGATAAAATAGACAAATAAATTAAAAGAGGTTTAGCATACCGCCATATGTAGGTGGGAGCTAAACCTCTTCTATCTTTACTGGTCCAAGTGGCCAGTTATTTTTTTACTTATTTTATCCCAATATTGCAAAGTATAAAAATACGATTATACCTAGGATAATTCTATAAACACCAAAGGCCTTGAAGTCGTGCTTTTTGATATATGACATAAAGAACTTGATAACTATGACAGATACAATAAAGGCCACTAGTGAACCTACAAACATTACAAACCATTCAAAGCCTGTAAATGCAAAGCCTGCCTTCAATAATTTTAACAGGCTGGCACCCAACATAGTTGGTATAGCTAGGAAGAATGAGAATTCTGCAGCTATAAACCTAGATGTACCGATTAGGGTAGCACCTATGATAGTTGAGCCTGACCTAGAAGTACCTGGTACTAGGGCTAGGCATTGGAATAAGCCTATCAAAAGAGCCGTCTTGTATGATACCTGACTAAATTTTGTAATCTGAGGTCTCTTGTGCCTGTTTTCTATCCAGATCATAATTACACCGTATATAATCAAGGCTCCTGCTACCACAGAAGGTTTAAAAAAGATTTGATCTATCTGATCTTCGAATAGTACTCCTATGATACCAGATGGTAATACGGCAATCAAGACCTTTATCCAGAGGTCCCAAGTAGCCTTTTTTGCCTTTGGACTCTTCCTGCTTGAAAACGGATTTAGCTTATTAAAATATAGGATTAATACTGCTAATATGGATCCAAACTGTATAACTACTAAAAAGGTATCTATAAATTTCTTTGAGCCTGCCAGGTGTAAGAACTGGTCGACCAAAATCATATGTCCCGTGCTACTGACTGGTAGCCACTCTGTTATTCCCTGGACAATACCGAGGAAAACCGCCTTAAAAATTTCTAACAAAAATACATCCTCCTTTTGTAAAATTCTACTACTAATAGTACCACAAGAAAGGTTATAAATCAATGATTTGACTTATAAAGATTTTATTAAAAAGTCCCCCAGGAGACTTAAATCTGGCTGGGGGAAAAAAATAATTGTATCTATGTAGTTTTACTTATGGCCAGCAGCCTTGTAGGCTTCTAGACCAAGCTTCATGCATTCAGCAGCGGCCTTTAGGTCATCAGCATTAAGTATGTAGGCTAGTCTCACTTCATCTCTTCCTAGTCCAGGAGTAGCGTAGAAGTTTTCAGCTGGTGTAGCCATTGTAGTTGCACCATTGTGTCTGAATTCATTTAGCATAAAGATTACGAAGTCTTCTGCATTTTCTACTGGAAGCTTGACCTGCATATAGAAGGCTCCTGTTGGCTTTTCACAAACAACACCAGGGATTTCCATGATTGCATCGTATAGGACATCTCTTCTGTGGCAGTATTCCTTATTTACTTCTTCAAGGTAAGACTTTGGTGTCTTGTATAATTCTGCTGCACCAACCATTTCTAGTGTAGGTACGCATAGTCTTCCCTGACAAAGTTTTAGAACTTGGGCTATGAAGTCCCTATTCTTACAAGCTAGAGAGCCTATTCTAGCTCCACAAGCAGAGTATCTCTTAGACACAGAGTCAACAATTATTACCCTGTCCTCAACATTTTCTAGGTTACCAAAGCTAGTATACTTCAATCCATCATATACAAATTCCCTGTATACTTCGTCAGCTATTATCCATAGGTCTTTTTCTATAGCTATTTCTGCTAGCATCTGCATCTCTTCAAGAGTATAAATAGCACCAGTTGGGTTACCAGGATTTGAAAGTAGGATAGCCCTAGTGTTTTCGTCAATGCTCTTAAGAACTTCTTCCTTAGCTGGTAGGTGGAAGCCATTTTCAGCTCTTGTAGTAATAGGATTTATCTTAACGTCTACGCAAGTTGCAAAACCGTTGTAGTTAGTGTAGAAAGGTTCTGGTATAAGTATATTTTCACCAGGATTGCAAAGTGTTAGCATAGCAAATAGTAGGGCTTCTGAACCACCATTAGTTATTAAGATTTCACCATTTTCAAAGTGCATATCATAAGTCTTGTAGTAGTCTATCATAGCAGACACTAACTCTTCAGAACCAACTGAATCTGCATAAGCTAGGACAGATTCATCAAATTCTCTGACAGCCTTCATAAAACCTTCTGGAGTCTTGATGTCTGGCTGTCCAATATTTAAGTGATAAACCTTGACACCGTCTTTTTTTGCTGCTGTTGCATATGGAACAAGCTTTCTTACTGGTGAAGCCTGCATTGAACCAACTCTGTTTGAATATTTCATAATTTTCCTCCTGTATATCTAAAAGTTAATAACGTTTTCTTACACAAGAATAATATAACACAAAAGTAGAAGAAAATAAACAATTATTGAATATATTTATAATTTAACAAAGTGATACTGGCTTTTTTAGAGGTTTTGACTAAGGATTATGTTTGTAAAGGCCATAAAAACTATAATTTATTGATTTTGTTTTATCAGAGGTGGGTTTTTATTAAGCCTTATATGGTATATAATATAGCTAATAGATTATTGTGAAAGCTAATATGAGGTGAAGTTATGAAAGAGATGAGAAGAGACCAGATAACAGGTGATTTGATTATATATTCTAGCTACAGAAATAAGAGACCACACGATACTGTCAAAATTAATAAAAAAGAGGAAGATGAAGGAAAAATAAACAGTGATAAGTGTCCGTTTTGCAGAGGAAACGAGCACTTAAATGATATACCTACCTATCTTATAGAAGAGGATGGAGAATGGATAGCCAAGTCTGTGAAAAATAAATTTCCTATAATTGATTTGGAAACAGAACATATTTTTGGAGAGCACGAGGTCGTAGTCGAGACATACAGGCATAATGGAAGCTATTATAATATGTCTCTTCAGGAGTTCAGCAATGTTTTTGATATGTATATAGATCGTTATAAGGGCTTATCATCCAGGTCTGGGATTGAGTATATAAATATATTTAAGAACTCTTTGAGGGATGCCGGAGCTTCACTTATGCACCCACATTCACAGATAGTATCTTTTAACCTTATACCTGCTGAGATAATCAAGGAACTAAAAGTAGCACGATCCTATATGGAGCATCACCATGAGAATTTATATGATCATATAGTAGAAAGTGAGATTAGTCATGCCAAGAGATTGGTCTATAACGGAGAAAAATTTTTGGTGTTTATACCCCAAGCTACTAGATATAATGGTGAAATAAGAATAATATGTAAAGAAGAAAAGAAGATTGACCAGTGGAGTCAAGATGAAATTGGTGAAATATCATATATATACAAGAAACTTTTTAAGAAGTGGGAAGAGTATAATGACGGTGAGATTGCATTTAATGTAATTATACACACATATCCTCTGAGTGGTGACTATGATGACGTATTTAGGACGCATTTTCATATTATACCTAGAAAGTTTAATTTTGGAGGATTTGAACTTAGTACCAACTTATTTGTGTGTGGCACAGATCCAGAAGAGTTGGCAGCAAGTTTAAGATTTTACTAGTAGGTATTATATTTTAAGTTAGTTTTTGAGATAAATTGACTCAATTTACTTGAAATTATTTACAAGTTGATATATAATGTAAAAAAACAAAATGCGAATATTAAATGGAGTTATTCAATAATAATTCATATATTTTAGGAGGAAATATGTCAAGTTTACTGTACTATATAAAAAAAGAAGATCATTCAAGTGAAAGATTAAAGAAGATACTTGAGGAGAATAGATATATAAAGTTTGTTTCACTGATGGGTGTAGACCTAGGTGGTAATGCCACTGATGAAAAGATACCAGTTAAGTTGGTTTTGGAAGATGTCGAAGAATTTTTGAATGCGTCTATACAGACTGATGGATCTTCAGTTGAGCTTTATAATATAGCCACTCTAAACAATGCCAAAGTAGACCTAAAGGCTGACCTAGATGCGGTATGGTTTGTGGACTATAATCACGATTTTATAGATGAAGAGACTGGTTGTCCGGTTGGAACCTTGAAAATACCTGCATTTTTAATACACGATAACAAGAAGGTGTGTTCTAGGGGTACCCTTGAAAGAGCGGATAAATATTTTAAGGATAGCATAAGTGATATAATAAAGAATAATCCTCAAATTCTAGAAAACACGAACATTGACAGTCCGGATGATATAGAAAGTATTGAATTAACATCAGCTACTGAATTGGAATTCTGGGTTAATACGCCAGAAGACAAGGCTGACTTGGAAAAATTATTCGTATCGCAGAGTTTGAAAGAGCAATATTGGAAGAGGACGCATGGAGTAATTAGAACTTGTCTGGAAAAGTGTCTTATAGCCTTAGAAAATTATGGGTTGGAGCCGGAAATGGCCCACAAAGAGGTTGGAGGTATCCACAGTTCTATAAATATAAAGGGTTCTACAAATCACGCCATGGAACAGCTTGAAATTTCTTGGAAGTTCAATACGCCTCTTCAGGCAGCAGATAATGAACTATTGGTAAGGGAAATAGTATATGATATATTTGAATCAAGTGGTTTGGAGGTCAGTTTCAAGGCCAAGCCAATTCATGGTGTAGCAGGTAGTGGTGCCCATGCCCATGTCAGTGTGGCGGTCAAGCTAAAAGATGGAAGTTTTGTCAATCTATTTGCACCTAAGGACCTAAGACAGGATTACTTGAGCCCTATAGGCTATGCGTCTTTGATGGGTATGCTGAAGAACTATGAGGTACTAGCTCCAATAGTTACTAATACAAATGATGGCTTCAATAGGTTGGTACCAGGCTTTGAGGCACCTGTATGCGTAGTTACATCACTAGGTCATACATATGATACACCATCTAGGAACAGGTCTGTCTTAGTTGGTCTGATCAGGGATATAGAAAAACCAAAATCATTGAGGTTTGAGTTGAGATCACCTAACCCACTATCAAATAAATATTTGGTAATAGCTGGTTGCTACCAGACTATGTTGGACGGTATTAAGGCAGTCGCAGAGGCTGGTCAGTTTGATACTAAGGTATTGGAAGCTGAGTTGTCAAAGTCTCCTAGTGACAAGGGATTCTACCTAGAAGAGGGTAGGGCTTACAGGGATGAAAATAATGTATTCAACTACTATACACTTGAAGAAAGGAATAGTAGGTTTGGTCAACCACCAGCAACTGTATATGAGGCTATGCTTGCATTTGAAACATATCCAGACAAGTTGAAGTCATTGACACAGGGTGCAGTATTTACCGATGCAATTATAGATTCCTTCAAGGTTGGTTCACTTGACAAGTGGAAAAAGAAATTATCATCAAGGATAATAGATAGGAATATTAGGCTTTTGACATCCTTTGTAAAGCTGCACACAAATGATAATATGGATGCCATAGATGAAGTAATGTGGGATGCCATAGAGCAGATTAAATATGACCTTATGAAAAATACCCTAAAGGGTCCATCAATCTATGGAATGATAAAGAGTGCCATAGATATCGGTAACTACAAGGAGGCTTCCGACCTACAGATAGAGGCCAAAAAAAAGATGGAGGAAGTCCAGCAATTGTATGTTAATTATAGGAAAAATATTTTATAAGTAGAGCTTCCTAAGACCTGCCCAAGTTAGATAGAGAGCTTAAAATATATTTAAATAATCTAGTTAGGATAAAAAGCACAAGTAGAAAATGGAGGTTACATGTCCTTACATAGACTATCATCTGTTAATTAGACTCTGGTTCTAAGAAAGTGATAAGTCTATCGTGTAAATATGTGACCTCCATTTATTTTTTACTTTAATCGAATATTATATTTGGCAAAGTCTTCCTAAGAAGTCTTCAAACATTATTCCATCGTTTCTATCTATTCCATCAAGGCTAGCAGTGTAGTTTACTGCTTCATATATAAAATCAGTGGCAACCTGGCAACTATGACCTATATCAAAGCCCCTAGTGATAAGGGCAGTAACTATTGAAGTAAATATATCTCCAGTACCACTAAAACTCATCTTGTTGTATGGCTTGCCGATCTTGGCCATAGTATCAGTATGCGCATCATATGATACATTATAGATATACCCATCAACGAGGAAGCCTGTAATTATAACTAGACCAGGCCCTTGTTTAGCCAGGTCCCTACAAATGTTTTTTAGGTCGGTATCACTATAGTCGAAATAGTTAGAATCTAGTCCCAACAATAGGTTTGCCTCAGTTATATTAGGTGTGATTAAATCAGCCATTGACACCAATTTTTTCATCTCCAAAACATAGTCACTGTCGAAAATAGGGAACATAGTTCCTAAATCACCGAGTACAGGATCCACAACAACTAGGGCTTTTGGGTTTAAATTTATTAAATTTTCAACCAACTTGATTTGTTCAATCGATCCCAAAAAACCACTATAGATGGTATCAAATTTTTGCCCAAGATCTTGCCAAGTTTTGATATATTCTTGGATTGACGATGTAAGGTCTACAAATGTGTACTTTGGATATCCAGTTTGACTAGATAATACAGATGTAGGCAGCGGGCAACACTGGCACTTTAGAGCTGAAATAAGAGGCAGGGCAACAGTGAGTGAACACTTACCTATACCAGAAATATCATTTATACAAGCAATTTTTTTCTGCATAGCAATTCTCCGTTCTAAATATATTTTCAATAACTATTATATCATCTATATAATCTAATGTCTAAAAATACTGCGGGGTGGTTTATATTTTGAGAAAAAAATAATACTTGTATGGAATGTATGAAAAATTTTAAAATTGTAAAAAAATATTTAATATTTCTATCATTTTTATTGACTTAAACTCATAAGTATGTTATTGTTAGAGAGTAGTGAATCACGAAAAGAAAGTGGTTCATAGTTTTAGGAGGAAGTTAATGAAAATCGGAACAGTAAAATGGTTTAACAACGAAAAAGGATTTGGATTTATTTCAGTTGAAGGAGAAAATGACATATTTGTACATTTCTCAGCAATTCAGGGAGATGGATACAAGTCTCTAGAAGAAGGTCAGAAGGTTGAGTTTGAAGTCGTAGATGGCACAAAGGGACCTCAGGCTGCGAATGTAACAAGAATATAATTTGAGATTTAAGATATAAAACATATATTAAGTAAAGAATTTTATCAAGATTACATTGATGGACCAACATAGTTGGTCCATTTTTCATGTAAATTTTTAATTTACTAGATATCTCTGTAAAAAAATGTTATACTTAAAAGTAGGGATAGGTTGAAAATATTCTAAAAGGAATAAAAATCTATAATTAATAAATATATTTATTCAAAATGGATATAGAAAGATGATTTTAAATATATTAGGAGGTTTGGTTATGAACATAATGTTTTTCATTACGCCAAAAAAAGATGTAGTAAGTGTAAGCGACAAGGATAATTTAAAGACAGTCTTGAAGACGTTAAACGAGCACAAGTTTTCTTCTGTGCCAATTATCAATGCTGAGGGAAATTATATAGGAACAGTTAAAGAAGGAGATTTGTTGTGGTATCTTTACCAGCAGTCTTCTTTTGATGATAGGTTGATGGAGACTACCAATATTATGGATGTACCTAGGAGGTCTACTAATATAACAGCCAAGGTGGATGCAAATGTTGAGGACCTATTGCATATCTTGATTAGCCAAAACTTTGTTCCGGCCATAGATGATTCTAATATATTTATTGGCATAATAAAGAGAAGAGATGTAATATCCTATGCCTATGACAAGATTAAGAACGATGAGGGATATATGAAGGACTTTTTCCATGCTAGAAAGTTGTCCGTTAAGTAGATAACTGAAGTACGCTTTTATAGTAGAGCTAACTAATAAGGAGGGGATTTTATGTATAAGGAGAAAATGGTAACCGGTGCAATGATTGCAACTATGCTTTCAGCCAGCCTAGTAGCTGCAATGGCAATTGACAATGTAGTATTTGAAGATACTAACATATAATATAAAAAAGGCTCAGTACTTGCTACATGTACTGAGTCTTTTGGATTTAAATAATATTTAGAAGGTATGAGACCTAATTCATATGAAGATTACTTCATATTATTTCTTGTAACGACTACACCGATTTTACCTACTGGATTGTAAGTAATCTGTACCAATGTATTTTTCTTTAACTTTTCTAGGTCTTCACCACCATACTTAAGGTCTAGCTTGATTGGCTTTTTTCCCTGCTTGATTAGGACTGTATGACCGTCCTTGCCTTTTTTCTCAAGGCTGATAAGATTACCCACATAAGGAGTAAATTCCTGGTATTTCTTACCTTCATTCTTTAAGTAGAAGTATCCACCCACTGCTGCTAGAATTTCTAAACCTAAAAGTGCCCACCAAGGAATCTTTGCAACTACTCCTATAACTATCAATACTACCATTGCTACGATTGGAATAATAGCCTTCTTCATCATTAATTTTCCGATTATGTCGTTTGCCTTTTTTTCAGGACCAGTCATAGTCTTCTGTCTTGCATACTGGTCAGCAAATCTATCTCTTATGCCCATAATTAGCCTCCGTTTCCTATAATTTCTTAAAATAATATATAAAAATACTATACTATTTTAACATAGATTGTTGGAAAATAAAAGGTATAATGTAAATATTATGCGATTTCATTAATTTGAATTTATTTTTTCAGAGATAAATTTTAAGATTGAAACTTGACTATAGAGGGCCTATTTTGATACTATGAGGGTGTAGATTGGTTTGAGAATAAAGTTTTGTATATAATATGTATATAATATATTAGGGTGTGGTATAGGTGTCTAGACATAGTTTGAAAAAAAAGAAGAAAGAAAAAGAAAAAATAGGTTTTATTGAGATGTACTTTAGGTTGGTCAGTCTCTTATTCTGGCCTGTTTATTGGTATAAGTGGACGGTTATAACAGTAGAAAATTACAACACAATACTTTTTAAGATTTATGGTGTTCTGGATATTCTCTTTATATTTCTATTGCTAGTTTTCTTTTTGTTTAAAAGAGACAAGAGGTGGTGGTACTTTATATTTTCCCTATCGATGGCTACCTGCTATTTGGTTTCCCTTTACAGTTTTATAATGGTTCCTGTCGATATTAACTGGCTTTATATCAAGATAGGTACTATAATTATAACTATGATAATATCTTGGAATCTATTGAGAAGAGAGAAAAATGACATAGGTGTAGTAGGTTTATTGACAGGTGTATTACTGCTGATAATGACATATTTTTATTAAATGTTTTGAAGTGATTAATAATATTTATATGCAAAACATTATTTGTACTTTTAAATAAGGGTTCTAATAGCAGATATATATGGACATAAGTCATAAAAAATGCTATGATACTAGATGTAAGACAATAGAAATTATTAGGAGGACGAAATGGAAGAATTAGATTTTTTAGCTAAAGTTGGCGACAAAGTTATAACTCAGGAAGACCTTGAAGCTGCTATTGCTAGCTTAGATGGATATCAGAGACAGCAGTTCGATAATGAAGAAGGAAGAAAGAGAATCTTGGCTGACATGATAAACCAGGAATTGTTCTATCTTGATGCAATAGAAAAGAAGATGGATCAGGATGATATATTTGTAAATGAAATGGAATTAGTAAAGGCAAATATGTTGAAGCAGTACGCTATCAATGCTTGTTTGGCTGCAGTTGAAATAACTGATGATGAAAAGTTAGCCTACTATGAAGAGAACAAGGATGAATTCAAGGAAGATGAATCTGCTAGCGCTAAACATATCCTAGTAGATAATGAAGAATTGGCCTTAGAAATAGAAAAGAAGATAAACAAGAAGGAAATATCTTTTGAAGATGCAGCTGTAGAATACTCTTCTTGCCCATCTAAGTCTAATGGTGGCGCCCTAGGTACATTCGGTAGAGGTCAGATGGTTCCAGAATTTGAAGAAGCTGTCTTTACTATGCCTGTTGGAAAAGTATCTTCTCCTGTAAAGACTCAGTTTGGTTACCACCTAATCTTAGTTGATGAGCGTAAGGAAGCTAGACAATTAGAATATGAAGATTGCAAAAAGGATGTAGAACAGTCTCTTGCATTCAAAAAGCAGAACGAAGCCTTCCTAGCTAAGATGACAGAGTTGACTGAAAAGTACAAGGACATCTTAACTATAAAGGGAGTAGAAAAGTAATCTATAATTTTAAATTTTATGCTTGATATTAATAAGGGGGATTCGTCCCTCTTATTGTGTTTTTATGAAGTTTTTGTAAATTTACTAGTAGACTACTTTAAATCTGCTAATTAGTGGTATAATACGAGGTATGAGAACTATTTTAGAAAGGATACACTATGAAGAAAATACTATCATATTTTACAAGGCATATACCGGCAATACTATTGATGATATTGGTTTTGGGACTACAGGTTAGGTTCGAGCTACTTTTGCCCCAATATACGTCGAATATAGTAAATGTAGGTATACAACAGGAGGGTATAGAAAATTCCATACCAAGGGTTATGGATGAGCAAACTTATGCTATCTTACTTTCCCTGTCAGAGATCAGTCATAAGAATACAATAGCCAAGTCTTATGAGAGGTGGGTTCCTAGTGAGAGTAATGAGCAGAGTAAAAAAATAGAAAAAAGTAATAAAAATTCAGGATTGATTGACCAATCCAAGCGTGATAATATATACTATCTTCTAAAACCGGAAGTAAGTGAACATAAGTTGGACGAATATATGGCCAATTCATTGGTTAATTTGGCTTCATATATGGCCAGTAATTCACAAAGTGCAAGCATGGGACCTGGAGCCAAGGCTATGGCAGGTTTGGTCAGGGATAAAAATATGCCTGACTTTATGAAAAAGCAGGTGAGTATCAGGGTTGTTGGTCAGATATACAAGAATCTAGGTATTGATACAGGAAGTATGCAGAAGTCATATATGTGGAGGACGGGTGCTACCATGCTGGTTCTAAGTGTTATGGCCGGTTTATTCTCAGTAGCAGTGAGTTTTATAGCTGCTAGGGTGTCTACCAAGGTATCAAAGAGCTTGAGGCATGATTCCTTTAGGAAGGTCTTGAAATTTTCTAATAATGAGATGGACAAGTTTTCCATATCATCCCTGATAGCTAGGTGTACAAATGATATACAACAGATTCAGCAGTCCTCTATACTTGGTTTGAGGTTTGTCTTCTACGGACCATTGATGGCTATTGGGGCCTTCAGGAAGGTATTTAAGCTAGAAGTATCTATGCTTTGGATAATTGCCCTGGCTATTTTAGTGACAATCATGTCTATAGCAGTAATAATGATATTTGCCATACCTAAGTTCAAGATAATACAAAAGGTAGTAGATAGGATGAACCTAGTTACTAGAGAATTCATATCAGGAATAGAGGTAAATAGGGTCTTTGGAACTGCAAAATACGAGGAGGAAAGGTTTGATAGAGTCAATACTGAACTCACTGGAGTCAACCTTTTTATAAATAGGATTATGTCGCTGATGCAGCCTTTGATGGTGTTTATAATGAATGGGGCAACCCTCTTGATTATATGGTTTGGGGCCAAGCAGATAGACCTAGGTCATATCCAAGTCGGTGATATGATGGCCTTTATCCAGTATACTATGCAAATTATAATGTCCTTCCTATTTATTACAATGATGTCAGTAATGCTACCAAGGGCCATGATAAGTGCAAACAGGATTAGTGATGTATTGACAAGTGATATAAGCATAGAGGACAAGGGTACTATAAAGGCCTTTGCCCAAGAAGGAAATTTGGTATTTGAAAAAGTATCCTTTAAGTATGAGGGTGCTTTTGAAAATGTACTAGAAGATATTTCGTTTGAAGCTCAAAAGGGAAAGACAACAGCAATAATTGGTTCTACTGGCTCAGGTAAGACTACCATTGTAAATCTAATTCCTAGGTTCCTTGAAGCTACTAGTGGCAAGATATATCTTGATGGTGTAGAAACAAGGCAGATTCCAATGGCTGTCCTAAGAAGTAAGGTTTCAATAGTTCCTCAGAAGTCAGTCCTATTTTCAGGCACTATAGCGTCTAATATAGAATATGCCAAGACTATTAGGAGCTATAAAAAGATTAAAAATGCGGCGGAAATTTCCCAGTCTATGGGCTTTATAAATGCCAAGCCTGATGGTGTAGATGCCAGTGTGTCTCAGGGAGGTACAAATTTATCAGGTGGCCAAAGGCAGAGACTATCTATAGCTAGGGCCATTGCTAGAAATCCTGAAATTTTGGTCTTTGATGATAGCTTTTCAGCCCTAGACTCCAAGACTGATAGGATGCTTAGACGTGAAATTCATGACAAGTTGGGAGACAAGACACTGATTATAATTGCCCAGAGGATAAATACTATCATAAATGCAGATGAGATAATCGTCTTGGATGATGGTAAGATAGTGGGCAAGGGTAAACACCAAGACCTTCTAAAGACTTGTAGGGTTTATTACGAAATAGCTGAATCACAGTTGACAGAGGAGGAATTGAGAAATGCTAAATAGAAAAAATAAAAACAGGTCCTCTGATATAGGCAAGAAGAATAATAGGAGAAAAGTTAAAAGTACAGCAAAAAGTGCCAATAAAAAGTTCAAGGAAGATAAAAAAGATATAAATTTCTCTAGAACTATGAAGAGGTTACTTGACTATACTAGGGGAGACAAGATAAATATTATAATGGTATTTATCTTCTCGATTGTATCCACTATCTTTGCCATAGTAGGCCCCAAGATAATGGGTAAGGCTACAACTGAGATATTTAATGGCTTGGTCAGCAAGATTAAGGATGGAGGCCAGGGCATAAATTTTAATAATATACTTAAGATAGTAGTCATTCTGGCAGTCCTATACATAGTCAGCGCACTCTTCTCATATGTTCAGTCGTATATTATGAGTGGGGTTGCACAGAGAATATCTTACAGGTTGAGGGAAGAAATATCACAGAAGATAAATAGGCTACCCATGGCCTATTTTGATAAGAATAGCAAGGGAGATATTATATCAAGGGTGACAAACGATGTAGATACACTTAGTCAGACTATGAACCAGAGTTTGATGCAGATGATCACTTCTATAGTAACAGTAGTTGGTGTATTTATAATGATGTTATCTATTAACTTTTGGATGACACTCGCAGCCCTAATAGTATTACCTTTGACCATGTTGGTTCTATCTTTGATTATCAGGAAGTCCCAGGTCTTTTTCAAGCAACAACAGAAGTACCTAGGAGACATTAATGGTAAGATAGAAGAGACCTTCTCTGGACAAAATATAGTCAGGGGCTACAATGGTGAAAAGTTTGAGATAAATGAATTTGACTCTATTAATAGGTACCTCTATGATACAGGTTGGAAGTCACAGTTTCTGTCTAGTATCATGATGCCTATAATGAATTTTGTGGGTAATCTAGGTTATGTGATAGTATCCATCCTGGGAGGCTATATGGCAATTAATGGCAAGATAGCAGTTGGAGATATCCAGGCCTTTATCCAATATATGAGGTCCTTTACTCAACCGCTCAACCAGATAGCCCAGATAATGAATTTACTCCAGTCTACGGCAGCAGCTGCAGACAGGATATTTGAATTTTTGGATGAGGATGAAATAGACCTATCCAAGAAGGATGTGCTCGAAAAGGAAGTAGAGGGCAATATTAGCTTTGACCACGTAAGGTTCGGCTATGATAGTGATAATATCATTATCGAGGATTTTAGTTTGGACGTGAGGGCAGGTCAGAAGATTGCAATAGTTGGTCCTACAGGGGCTGGAAAAACGACCCTGGTAAAACTATTGATGAGATTTTACAAGCTCAATTCTGGAAAGATTAGCATAGATGGTGTGGATATAGACACGCTTGACTTGGAAAACTATAGGAAGAATTTTGCAATGGTGCTCCAAGATACATGGCTATTCAGTGGAACCATAATGGAAAACCTAAAATACGGTAAGCTGGATGCTAGTGATGAAGAAGTTTATAAGGCTACAAAGGCTGCTCATGTTGATAGATTTATAATGACTCAGAAGCAAGGGTATGATACAATATTAACAGAGGACTCGAAGAACATATCTCAGGGGCAAAAACAGTTACTGACAATTGCCAGGGCTATACTTTCAAACCCAAAGATATTGATTCTAGATGAAGCGACGAGTTCTGTTGATACTAGGACAGAGGTCCTAATACAGCAGGCCATGGATAATTTGATCAAGGATAGGACTAGTTTTATCATTGCTCATAGATTGTCCACTATTAGGGATGCTGACTTGATTTTGGTCTTGAATGAAGGGGACATAGTAGAACAGGGTAGCCATGAAGAACTCTTGGCTAAGAATGGTTTCTACAGTAGCCTATATAGGTCACAGTACGAAGAATTGGAAGGTGCTAATTGATATGAAGATAGATTGGAATAGAAAATATACTACCATAGCTGTTTATGCAATAATTGTGATTGTCTTTGGAATTTCATTTTGCTTGAGTGTGATGAAGTTTTCAAGGTTGAGTGAGCTGACGTCTACCTTTATATCGATTTTGAAACCATTTATTGTAGGCTTTTCCTTAGCCTACTTACTAAACTTCATACTGGAATTTTTAGAAGGCAAATTTATTCTGAAATTATTGCCAAATGCAGGCAAGAAGACAAGAAGATACCTTTCAATGATTATTACATATGTTTTGGTTACAGTGTTTGTATTTTTATTCTTTAAATTCATATTTCCTCAGGTTGCAGAGAGTATAGTAAGACTAGTAACAGATTTCCCTAATATAGTTAACCAGATTTATAACTATGTTGATAAATTTGTAAGACATATTGACCTACCACGTGCAACTAGGTTGGCTGTAAACCAGAAGGTTAATGAAATAGGTAAGTCTGCTATAGACTTTGCCACAAATTTTGTTCCTTACCTTGCTAATTTCTTTTTAAATATAGTAAAAAGTATATGGAATTTGATTTTGGGTATAATCATATCTATTTATATATTAGCCGACAAGGAAGGTTTTTTCCACATGTGCAGTAAATTCATATTTGCCATGTTTTCTAAGGAAAGTTCTGACAATATATTAAAGGTAACTAGGCTTTCTAATGACATATTTGGCAAGTTTATTATTGGAAAAATTATAGACTCTATTATAATAGCAATAATAACCTTTATAATATTGACTATTGTAAAGATGCCTTATGTAATTCTGTTGACATTTATAATAGGTATTACAAATGTGATTCCATTCTTTGGTCCATTTATAGGAGCAATACCATCAGTGCTTTTAGTACTGATGGTAGACCCAATAAAAGCACTATGGCTAATATTGATTATATTCTTGATTCAGCAGCTGGACGGCAATGTGATAGGACCTAAGATACTAGGAGATTCCATAGGGATTTCATCATTTTGGATCTTGTTTTCCCTATTAGTAGCTGGAAAATTCTTTGGTATAATAGGTATGGTTATAGGAGTACCTTTGTTCGCTGTGATTTATACCATGGTTGGTGAAAGTGTAAATAACAGACTGAAAAAAAAGGGCTTGATAGGTTCTGTAGAAAATAAAAATAAATAAAAATGAAAAATATAGCTGGTCTAGAGTTTGTATATACAATATGATAAACTCTGTTCCAGCTATTTTTATTTCTATTAAAATTAGATTATGATTAGGAGTGCAAATACTTGTTGTTAGCTGGTTTTAAACTAGAGTAATTTGAATGTGTTTTTTTCGTAGTCTATTAGGCCATCATCTTTTAATCTGCTGAGCTCTCTAGAGAGTGCAGACCTATCCACACCTAAAAAGTCTGCCATATCCTTTCTAGAATAAGGTATAATGAAGATATTTTTACCCTTCTTGACCTTATTTAGCTCTAGAAAATGTAGAATTTTTTCCCTAATATTTCTCCTAGACACAATATCTATTTTTGAAAGAAGTATGAGATTTTTATCTGCAAATGTATGTAGGAGTTTGGATATAATTTCTTGCTTATCTTTTATCAGGTCCAGGTCACCTATATTTTCTATTGATAAGAGTTGTTCTGTGTTTATCAAGAGAAGAGTAGACTTCTTGTTAGTAGTCGCTGTTACAGGACTAATCTTTCTGCTAGTGAAAGAGAATACCTCAGCAAAAATTTGGTTTTCACCGACCGAGTCAATGATGTTTCGATTTCCATATTCGTCAGTTTTGGAAAGTATAACCTCACCCTCTAGCAGAATACACATATTTTGATAGTATTCACCTTCATTGAAGATGATTTGATTTTTATCAAGTTGTATAAGTTTTGAATTAAAGGAATTTAATATTTTTTCTAAAGCATCTTCGCCCAAGTGTGAGAATAGGTTTATTTTATTTAATTTTTCTAAGTACTTTTTTTCAATCATATTTACCTCCTGTGTCTTGCTTCTATATTATATATTATTTATCTACAACTAGTATGTAACTATTATATCAAATATTAGAAAAAAGATGAATAAATCTTATTTTTATTAAATTGAAATAAAAAAACAGCTAGAATAATTATCAAAAAAATATATATAGGCGGTTTATTTTGTTTTTTAAAGGATATAAATATGAATAGAGATATTTAGATACTTAGTTATATAAAAAGGCTTGTAACCTTTGCCTAGATATATGGATTAGTTTTAGGATTAATAGGAGGAGTTTAAAATGAAAGAAGTTGCTATTTTAGCAGGAGGATGCTTTTGGTGTATGGTCAAGCCGTATACATCTTATGAAGGCGTTGAAAAAGTTGTAAGTGGATATATAGGTGGACACAAGGAAAATCCAAGCTACAAGGAGGTTTGTGCTGGAGATACTGGACATTACGAGGCTATTCAGATTTTCTTTGATAATGACAAAATTACTTTTAAAGAGATACTAGACATTTTTTGGAAGCAGATAGATCCGCTAGATGGGAATGGCCAATTTGCAGATAGGGGTAGTCAGTATAGAACAGCTATATTTTATACAAGTGATAGACAGTTTGAAGAAGCTAAAGAATCTAAAAAAAATATTGAAGACCTTTACTATGGTGGAAAGCAAATCGCAACAGAAATAATAGAGGCCAGTCAATTTTATCCTGCTGAAGACTACCATCAAAATTACTGCAAGACTAATTCCAAGCACTATAGTGTATACTACAAAAATTCAGGAAGATACAATTTTGTCAAGTCTAATTGGGATAGAAACAATTTAGGTAGGGACGATTTGAGAAAGAGGTTGAGAGACATAGAATTTGAAGTTACACAAAACGATATGACAGAGGTTCCTTTTGAAAATGAATACTTTGATAAGTTTGACAAGGGTATATATGTGGATGTTATAGATGGAAGACCCTTATTTACTTCTAAGGACAAGTTTGATTCAGGTTGTGGTTGGCCGGCATTTAATAGACCTATAAAGGATACTGTTTTGATGGAGAGAACAGACTATTCATTCGGTATGGAGAGGACTGAGGTCAGGTCGGCAGGTTCTAACTCTCATTTAGGTCATGTTTTTAAGGATAATCCAAATTCTGACACTGGTCTTAGGTATTGCATCAATTCAGCCGCCCTAAAGTTTATACCTTATGATAAAATGGAAGAGTGTGGTTATGGTGATTACAAAAAATATCTAGACTAGGTTCAGTTTTAGGTATAGGGCCTATATAAGTGCCTAGCTGTATAGAGTATTTAGCCATACTTGCACAAAATATTTTCAAGGAGATTGTTTATGTTTGAAACAGAAACTTTATATTATAAGGATAGGCATATGAGTAGGTGTCAGGCTGAATTACTATCTCTGGATGTAGATCAGGGATCTATATATATGGTCTTTGATAAGACTATTTTTTTTCCAGGAGGTGGCGGACAGGCCCAGGATAGGGGATATATTCTAGATCCAGCTGGACTCAAGTTGGAGGTATGTGGATTTAAGGAAAGTGACAAGTTAATTTACCACAAAGTTAGATTAGCCAAGGATAGTTCTGATTTATTATTTAAGGGTAATAAGGAAACTATTATGTCCGATGAATGCGATTACATAAGGTCTAATGTTAGTCTGGGTACTAAGTTTGATATGGTTTTGGATTGGGATCATAGGTTAGATGGTATGCAGCAACATACGGGTCAACATGTGCTGTCAGGTGTATTTTACAAGCTTTTTTCTAGGAACACCTTAGGCTTGCATATAGGTAAGGATGTATCACAATTGGATATTGTAGGGGAATTTGACGACGAAATGGTCAAGCGTGTTGAGAGGTATGCCAATTATGTGATATCCCGTGATATGTTGGTGGATAATTATGTTTTAGATAAGGAACAAGTGGCTGAGACTCATACCAGGAGACCATTGCCAAATACAAGTGGAGATATAAGAATTTTAAAAATTGAAGACTTGGATATAAATGCGTGTTGTGGTGTTCACTGCAATACTACAGGTATGTTAAGGCTAATAAAAATCAAAAAATACTATAGACATAAGGGTAATACTCGCTTTGAATATTTGTCGGGTGCAAGGGCCATATCATATTTGTTAGACAGGGATGACTACTTTAGTCAGATACTCCTAAAGTATGATACAAATGAAGTGAATATATTAAAAGCTCTTGGAAATTTGGAAAGTAAGAAAGATGACTTTGCAGAGAGGAACAAGATTCTTTTGGACTACTATCTAGAAACCAAGTCCAAGAAACTATTAGATGGTGCTGTAGAGAACTCAAAAGGTATCTTAGTAGTCAAGGAACAACTTGAAGAAGAGGATTGGATGGTTGAAGCTTTAGCCAAATATATGACGAATAGGCACAAAGTTATAGTTATTTTAGCCAGTCTAAGCCAGTCTTCTGCTAGGGTATTTCTACAGATAGATAAAAAATTAGCTAAGGAAAACTCCATAAAATTAGCTAGTGTTTTTAAAGAGTATGCTAGCTTAGCAGGTATAAAGGGTGGTGGCTCTGATTTTATGGCCCAGGGACAGGTTCTAGATAAAAAAAATGTTGACAAATTTATAGATAAAATTTATTCTATATATATTGGTCTTTAATTACAGACAATAATAATTTAGATAGGTATGTAGAGCTACTTAGTATGATAGGGTATCTTTACTTTTATGGGAGGAAATAATGTCAATTTCAGGATTGGTTATTTTGATTATTCTATCTTTGCTTGTGGTCCTATTCGTTATAGGCAAGGATGGAAGAGGAGTGAATAACTATATTGTAAGAAATACGGCTGCAGTTTATAGTTTAATACTGTCTCTTTTAGCTATAATAAAGTCAAACCAGGGCATGGTTCAAGGTTTTTATATGGGACTATTGTCATTTATATTGTCACTCTTGGTACTTACTGTGTATAAGAAAAAGTACGATATATGCAGGATACTCTTGGTGATTAGTATAGTTCTGGCTACTATTGCTACATATTTTTCTTACATAAACTAAAATAAAGTAATCATGACCACCTAGTTAGGTGATTGTGATTACTTTATTTTCATTAGTTCAAAACCATTTACTTGCAGTGACTCTATTTTTTCTGACTTTATTACGGAATCAAAATAAATCTTGTTCCTTTCATTTGGATATGTGAAATATCCGCTAGCATAAATGCTAGGTCCGTTTTTATGTATAGAAGAGGTGATCACTTCTAATTTACCATCTGTCCTTACGCTAGAAACTATTTTTTTCTTTATTAGATTTTCGTACTTGATTGTTTCTTTTACATCAAGCTTATTGTCTATACTAGTAAATTTTGAAGGCATAGTATCATATGTCTTATAATTTACAAGCGTTTTATATATTTTTGAGCCTGCTAAGACTACAAAAATAGTTACGATGACCAAGTATATAAAAATTACCCAGGCTGGACGAGGTTTCTTTATTAGTTTTTTGTTTTTTAGATTTCTAGTTTGTTGGTTGATTTGTTCCCTCATCCTGTTAATATCGTAGACGGTATTACCTTCGGGCATAGGTCTTGGTGGTTTATTTTGAGCCTGCTTGGATGCGTAGGCCTTCTTTTTTTCGGCAAAGTTTATAGTTTTATTATTTTTTTTATCCTTAGCCATGGCTCTACCTCCTGTCAAGTATCAATTAATTCTAATTATATTAAATTTGTCAAGTCAAGTCAATCTTTTAACTGAAGATAGGATAAAAATAATGCTAATTCTAAAAAATAATTTCTTAATTGGATGGTAAGCATTAAGTAATTATGATATCATAGAATTGATAGAATATGGGTCATTGGCCCAAGAAGGTAGTGATGTAGATGATATTTATAGGAAATAGATATGAAATAACTGATAGACCTGTTTATATTGAGGAAAATAAGTTATACAACGCCTATGATTCCGAGAAAAAAATTGATGTTAAGATTAAGATTATAGAAAATAATAGGTATATAAGCTTAGACTTTATACCAAATCTAATAGATGAGAGTATGATAATTGAAGAATTGAGGTCTCCATACATATTAAAGATATTGGATGTCGGCGTTCATAGAACTGTTGATAACCTATTATATTATATAGTGTATGAAAATTTTAGGGGAGTGTCACTTACTACTCTAAATAAGGGTGCCTATCTACATATGGATGCATTGATAAGGATAGCTACTCAGACTGTAAAGGCTCTGCAGGCGTATTATAGCTTGGGTAAAAAGCATGGCTCATTGAGGCCTGACAATATTTTGGTCAATGAAAGGTACGAGATAAAGATAGCCGATTTTGGTATTACAGAGGCCAACAAGGGGACAAATGTCAGGTGTTCAGGCAACCTAAAATACCTGTCACCATCTCAGCTTAGCATAGATTTTACGGATATAAAGACAGACCTATACTGTCTAGGTGTAATCTTGTATGAGTCGGTTTTTAAAAAGTTCCCATTCAACGACGCTCATACAGAAAAACAATTGATAAAGTCTATTGATAAGGGGGTTATTTGGGCCAAGATTAATACTAATGGCCTGAATAAGGACTTTGTTGATATAATAAAACGCCTCTTAGAGAGAAACGACAACTTGTGCTATAAAAATTACAATGAAGTTCTTTTGGGCTTGAGTCATTTTATGTACAAGACTTCTAAAATAGATATTCAGGCTATAAGAGAAGAAGAGGAAAAACCCCATTTAGAATCTGTTTTACATAAAACAGGTCGTGTGAGTCCGGATGATTTTTACAAGACTAGGCAAATGTACTTATCTGATATACACAAGGAATTGGACAACAAGAGTATAGATGATATGAAGATTGTCAAAAACGGGCAAGCTGACAAGAAAGATTATAATAAAAAGGACAGAAAAAAGACATCCCTACTTGTCATAGTGATAATTCTAATTGTCATGATGATTTTGCCATTTATTAATATGTTTTTATAAGAATTAGCCCATGCATAAAGCCTGGGCTTTTTATTCGTAAAATTCTTTCTTATATGGTATAATGTAATTTAGCATATTATGCGATTTGGTGGTGATTAAATGAAGATTAGGACTTTAGAAGTATCTGAAGTAAATGAATATATCAAGAAAGTTTTTTTAGATGATCCCATTTTAAATAGTCTTAAAATAAGGGGCGAGGTATCAAATTTTAAGATTCATTCTAGCGGACATGTATATATGACTTTGAAAGATAAAAATTCAAAGATTAGGTGTATGGTATATAGGTCAGACTATAATAAGGACCTGGGCTTGAATAATGGAAGCAAGATAGTAGCAGATGGCTATATATCTAATTATGTGAATGACGGTTCCTACCAACTTTATATAAAAAATATATCTCTCGAAGGTATGGGGAACTTGTACCTTGAGTTTTTGAAACTAAAGGGAAAATTAGAGAAAGAAGGGCTTTTTTCCAGCAAGTATAAGAAAACTATACCTAGATTTCCAAAAGATATAGGTGTAGTTACCTCAGAAACGGGTGCAGTTATAAGAGATATAATAAATGTTGTAACTAGAAGATACCCAAAGGTAAATATCAAGTTGTATCCAGCCTTGGTTCAAGGGAAGGAATCGGTGGCTAGTCTAATAGAAGGTATTAATTTTTTTAATCAGGAATGCCCTGTAGACACTATTATTATAGGTAGGGGTGGTGGTTCTCTTGAAGAATTATGGTCATTTAATGATGAAGAACTTGCAAGAGTAATATTCTCATCACATATACCAGTAATTTCTGCTGTAGGTCACGAAACTGATTTTACTATATGTGATTTTGTATCAGATGAAAGAGCACCAACACCTTCTGCAGCAGCTGAGATAGCAACTCCAAATCTAGCTAGCTTGATGAAAGACCAAGAGCTTATGGCCAAGCGTATGGCAAACTATATAAATAATAGAATCATCTTGGAAAAACATAAATTGATTTCTAATATGGATAGGTTTAGTCAATATGCAGATAGGTATATGTTAGGAGATAGATATATGGCTCTTGATAGGATTTTTGACAAGATGGGTGTTAGTTTCATGAACTACATTTCTAAAAAAAGAGATGAGATGAATTTGTACGGTGCAAAGATGTCTAGCCTGAACCCATTTGCTATATTTGACAGGGGATATTCAATAGCCCAAAAGAATGGTCAGATAGTGTCCAGTGTAGATAATGTTGTTGATGGAGATAGGCTGGAGATTAACTTAAAAGATGGAGTGCTTGGCTGTCAGGTAAGTGATATAAATAAAATTTAAAATAGGATCGGGGTGGCGATTTGAATATAGATACTGGAATTAATTTAAAGGATATAGATGTGGAAAGCTTGTCTTATGAGGAGGCTTTTGACATGATGAAAGAACTGGTTAATAAACTAGAAAATGGCCAGGTGAGTCTTGAAGAATCTCTCAAGTTGTTTGAGGAGGGGACAAGGCTGTACAGGCATTGCAATTCAATACTGGAAAAAACTGAGATGAAGATAAGTAAGTTTAATGAATATAAGGAAGAGGTAGAGGTGGACTAATGGATTTCATCAGTGAATTAAAGAATAAAAGTGATTTTATAGAGTCTGAGATATATAGCTATCTTCCAGTTGAAGAAGGCTATCAAAAAACGCTTTTTTCAGCCATGAATTATAGTTTTAAGGCTGGAGGTAAAAGGTTAAGGCCCATATTAATTATGGAAGCATATAGCTTGTGTGGTGGAAAGGGTAGTGATTATATACCATATTCAGCTGCCATAGAGATGATTCATACCTACTCACTAATCCATGATGACTTGCCAGCCCTTGATAATGATGATTTGAGAAGGGGCAAGCCAACTAATCATAAGGTATTTGGAGAGGCCATGGCTATATTGGCCGGAGATGGACTTCTAAATTGGGCCTATGAGATAATTTTGAACCAGGCGGTAAATTCTGACAATAAATCTGCATCAATCAAGGCATGTAAGGCAATAGCAGATGGGGCTGGTATTTACGGTATGGTAGGTGGACAGGTAGTAGATGTTGAAAGTGAGTCAAAGGAAATAGATATTCAGTGTCTGGAATTTATTCATTTGAACAAGACTGCTGCTATGATTATCGCCTGTATGAAGGCAGGTGCCTACTTAGCTGGTGCAGATGACGATACTGTAAAAAAATTGGAAAATTATGGAAAGTGTATAGGTTTGGCCTTCCAAATTGCAGATGATATCCTAGATATTGAGGGTGACGAGAAGGAATTAGGCAAAAAAATAGGCAGTGATATTGATAATGACAAGGCTACCTATCCGCATATAGTTGGGATGGAAAGGTCTAAAGAGCTAGCTAAAGATTTGATTGATAGGGCTAAATTGATAGTAAATGATTTTGAGAACTCAGAATTTTTAGCTTCATTAGCCGACTATATTATTAACAGAAACAAATAGTGTGATATGGAGGAAGTATGAATTTTTTCAGTGATATATTTAGCAATAATATATTATGGGTTAGCGTATTAGCCTGCTTTTTGGCCCAATTCTTAAAGATTTTTTCAGGTGATAAGAGGGTTGAAATTAGTAGGATAATAATATCTGGTGGTATGCCTAGTTCACATAGTTCATTTGTTTCTTGTATGTCGACAATGATAGGTTTAAAATATGGTTTTTCATCAGATATATTCGCAATAGCAGCAGTTGTATCAACGATTATTATGTATGATGCTTCTGGTGTAAGGCAGGCTGTAGGCAAGCAGGCTACAATTCTCAATCAATTGATAGAGGACTGGCAAAATAATAAGGAAATAAAACAGGAAAAACTGAAGGAATTAATGGGACATACTCCAAAGCAGGTTTTCTTTGGTGCAATATTAGGTATATTAATCGGCCTGATATTCTAGTAAATTAAGGTGATAATTATGTATGAATTAATAAGTGGGGTAAATTCCCCATCAGATATAAAAAAAATGAATAAGGAAGAATTAAATGACCTTTCTAAGGATATTAGAAAGTTTTTAATTAAAAAAGTTTCAGCAAGAGGTGGGCATCTGGCATCTAACCTAGGTGTCGTAGAATTGACTCTAGCCCTGCATAAGGTATTTAATAGTCCCAAGGACAAGATTATTTGGGATGTAGGTCATCAAGCCTATGTCCATAAGATACTGACAGGTAGAAAAGATGGATTTGACTCACTAAGACAGTATGGAGGCATGTCGGGCTTTCCAAAAGAGTCAGAAAGTGAGCATGATATATTTGATACTGGTCACAGTTCTACGTCTATATCAGTGGCTTTGGGTCTGGCTTGTGCAAGGGATATACAAAAGGAAAATTACCAGGTGATAGCTGTAATAGGCGATGGCGCCTTTACGGGTGGAATGGCTATTGAGGCCTTGAATAACCTTGGATATTTGAAAAAGAATATGATAGTAATCTTAAATGACAATGAAATGTCTATAGATAAGAATACAGGGGCCTTTTCATCCTATATGTCAAAGATAATGATGAATAGCGATACCCTTATTATGAAGGAAAATTTAGATAAATTTATGAATATGACCCAAATTGGTAGCAAGATATCCAAGAGGGCCAATAGGTTGACGGATTCTATACTTACTAGTCTATCACCATCAGAGTGTGGTCTAATTGATGCTTTGGGAATCAAGTATTTTGGTCCGGTTGATGGACATAACATAGAAGAGTTAGTAGAAACTCTTGAATTTATAAAAAATGTAGATGGTCCTAAATTTATCCACGTAAAAACAGTTAAAGGCAAGGGCTATAAATTTGCTCAAGATCATCCTGAAGACTACCATGGAGTTGGGAAATTTGACTATAGACAAGGTGTAAAGTCAGGTAAGAAGAGGTCTATATCATCAATAGTTGGTCTTACCCTAGCAGAGATGGCCAATTACAATGAAAGTATTGTAGCTATTACAGCTGCCATGCCAACTGGAACGGGTTTAAATATATTTTCCAAGCTACACCCAGATAGGTATTTTGATGTAGGTATAGCAGAACAGCATGCGACTACATTTGCGGCAGGGCTGGCAAAGGCTGGTATGAAGCCGTATTTTGCAGTATATTCTACCTTCCTGCAGAGGGGGTATGACCAGTTGATACATGATGTATGCATTACAGGCAAGCCGGTTACTTTTTTAATTGACAGGGCTGGACTGGTAGGTAATGATGGTGAGACCCACCATGGTATATTTGACCTTTCATACCTAAATCCAATACCAAACCTTACAGTTATGGCCCCTATGGACAGTCAGGAAATGATAGATATGATTAGATTTTCTGAGAGAATAGACAGTCCTCTGGCTATTAGGTATCCAAGGGGAAGTGAGTACGTCATAAGTCAAAAAGACTATGACTTTTGTAGGATAGATAGAGAAGGTTTGGATTCTTATTCGATAGGTAAACCTCAAGTTCTCATCGATGAGCTAGGAACTGGCATAAATGAAAATAATTTGAAAAAAGTGGCTATAATAAGTATAGGAAATATGATGAAACCAGTACTTGATTGCCTGCCTGCTTTAAGGCATAAGTATATGGAGGGTCACGATGGAAATAACTTTGAGCTTATCTTATTAAATGCCAGGTATTTGAAACCGCTGGACGAAGAAGCTTATTTAGACGTATTGACAAGAGTAGATCATGTAATTACCCTAGAGGATAATGTGGTTACAGGAGGATTTGGTTCCAATATTTTGAAGATTATATCAGACAATAAATTGGGTACAAAACTAGATATCTTTGCAATACCTGAGAGGTTTATAGAACATGGTGATACGGACATATTGATGGATGAGCTAGGATTGTCAGCAAGTAAGATTGGGCAAAGAATACTGGATATCATCGAATAAGTGGTTCCTAGTCAGATAAATGGAGGTAGCTATGAAGAAAAGAATAGATGTATTATTGGTCGATATGGGCTTTTTTCCCAGTCGTGAGCAGGCGAGAAGGACTATAATGGCCGGTAATGTTTTTGTAGATAATCAAAGAGTGGACAAGGCAGGAACGCCAGTCAAAGTTGATTCAGAAATTGTTGTAAAGGGTAAACCACTGGCTTATGTAAGTCGTGGAGGACTCAAACTAGAAAAGGCTATGAATAATTTTGATCTTAGTTTAAAAGGCAAGGTTTGTATGGATATTGGTGCATCAACAGGAGGATTTACAGACTGTATGTTGCAAAATGGAGCAGTCAAAGTTTATTCAGTTGATGTAGGTTATGGTCAATTGGCATGGAAGTTAAGGCAAGATGAGAGAGTAGTCTGTATGGAAAGACAGAATATTAGGTTCTTAGAGCTAGATGCCCTTGATGAAAGACCTGATTTTGCCTCAATAGATGTCTCATTTATATCACTTAAGCTCGTACTTCCAAAGGCCTGGGAACTTTTGAATGAGGCTGGTAGGCTAGTAGCCCTTATAAAACCCCAGTTTGAGGCAGGAAGAGAAAAGGTAGGCAAGAAGGGGGTTGTAAGAGAAAAATCAACCCATGTAGAAGTAATAGAGATGGTTTCTCAGGTTGCCGTAAAGGAAGGTTTTAAAATACTTGACCTCGACTTTTCGCCTATAAAGGGTCCAGAAGGTAATATAGAGTATCTAATTTATCTTGAGAAGACTGATAAAAAGATAGAGTACATTGATGAAGATCAACAAGCTAGCTTACTTGATGAGTATGAAGCCTATCATGATAGGGTAGTGGATTTGGTGGATAGGTCACATTCATTAGATTAGTAGAGGGAGGATATTGATGATTAAGGAACTGTATATGAAAAATTGTGCCTTAGTTGAAGAATTAAGGGTAGATTTTGGTAGTATGTTAAATATATTGACAGGGGAAACTGGTTCAGGCAAGTCTATAGTCCTAGAAGGTTTAAATTTGTGCATAGGCGGTAAGTATGACAGGTCTTTTTTAAGGAAGGGATGCGAGAAAGGCTTGGTAGAATTACTTGTAATTACCGACAATGAAGCCATCAATGGCTTGTTGGATGAATTTTCAATACCATATAGAGATAATGAGTTACTTGTATCAAGAACAATATTTAAAGATGGAAAGTCTGCTACAAGGCTAAATGGCAGGTCTATTAGACTAACAGACCTGAAAACTATTATGATGTCTATAGTTGATATTCACAGTCAACATCAAAATCAGGCCCTGTATAATAGGGATAGGCATTTAGAATTTTTGGACTTGTACGGCAAGGAAAATTTAAAAAATGTAATGTCAAGTTACATGTCTAAATTCAAAGAGTATACAGAAATTAAATCAAAAATCCTAGAATTAAATGATAATATGACTGAGAGAGAGCTGGAGAGAGAGATAGATCTTTTAAAGTACCAGATAGATGAGATTGAAAAGGCCAATCTCGATGTTGATGAGTATGAGACCTTGAAAATAAAGTACAAAAAGTATTCCAACCAGGACAAGATAAATACAGCTATATTAACTGGCTATGATAACTTGAAATCTGGAGAACTGAGTGTTCAAGACAAGTTAGGCAAGTCCATATCCGCTTTAAAACCCGTTTCTGATTATGATACGGAGTTGGAGGATATTTTAGAAGGCTTAGAGAATATAATGTATCAATTAGAGGATGTTGATGCTAGTATGAGGTCCTACATAGATAAAAATGAATACGATCCACATACTTTAGAAGAAATTCAGTTGAGGATGGACTTTATAAATTCTATGAAAAGGAAGTATGGGGATAGAATAGAAGACATACTAGAATATAAGCTAGAGATGAAAAAAAGACTCTACAATATAGAAAATAGGGAAGAACGTAAGCAGGCTTTATTGAAGGAAAAGGAAAAAATAGAGGCTGATTTAGATAAAATAGGAGGAGACCTGACTAGTTCCAGAAAGTTGGTTGCCAAACTCCTTGAAGAGGACTTGTTAAAAGAATTAGAGTCTCTTAATATGAAAAATACAAAATTTAAGGTAATATTTAACAAAGTAGGTTACACTAGTAGTGGACGTGATGACGTTGAATTTTATGTTTCATTTAATTTAGGAGAAAACCTAAATCCGCTTAGCAAGGTAGCGTCCGGAGGCGAAATGTCACGTTTTATGTTGTCATTCAAGAAAATTTTGTCTGATGTAGATAAGATAGAAACTATGATTTTTGATGAAATAGATACTGGTATAAGTGGTAGAGCTGCCCAGGTTGTAGGTGAGAAGTTGGCCCAAATGGCTAAGCATAAGCAGCTAATATGTATAACTCATCTACCTCAGATAGCTGCATTTGCAGACAATCATTACTATATAGAAAAGAATGTAGAAAATGATAGGACGTACACCAGTATAAGTGATCTTAGCTATCACGATAGAGAAAAGGAAATTGCTAGGTTGATTTCCGGTAAAGTTATAACAGAAAAAACCTTAGAACATTCTCATGAAATGATTGAGTTGGCTAAGAAGACAAAGGCATAGGAGGTAATCATGCGGGTAGAAGGTAAGTTGAAAAAGGACAAGAAAACTAAAAAGCTCGCTAAGCGAATTAATGCAGGTGAAATAGCCCTAATAAACCATGTCGATTTGGATGAGGTGGCTGCCAAGTCTTTGGTTGAAGCAAAGATAAAATTGGTAATAAACGCCGCGGAGTCCATAAGTGGTAGATATCCGAATGTTGGTCCATCGATACTGATGAAGGAGCATATATTAATAATAGACAATATTGGTATAGAGGCCTTTGATGAACTAAATGAAGATGATGAAATAGTCATTGAAGATGGGATTATATACAGGCAGGATAAGAAAATAGGATCTGGGCAGGTGATGGATGCAAGTCTTATTTTAGAAAAGACAAGACAGGCCTATGAAAACCTAGAAGTTGAGTTGGATAGGTTCATAGACAATACAATTGAGTATGCAAAAAGAGAAAAAGGTTTGATATTAGGTGATGTAAAAATACCACCTATGAAAACTGATTATAATGACAAGCATGTCCTAGTAGTGGTTAGGGGTCACAATTATAAGGATGACCTAGAGGCCATGATATCCTACATTGAAGAAGTCAAGCCAATACTGGTAGGTGTGGACGGCGGTGCAGATGCAATTCTTGAGTTTGGATATAAGCCTGATGTAGTTGTTGGTGACATGGATAGTGTTACAGATGAGGCACTGAGGGCTGCCAAAGAAATAGTAGTCCATGCCTATACTGACGGCAGGGCGCCAGGCTTAAAGAGAGTAGAAGATTTGGGGCTAGAAGCCGTAGTATTTCCATCTCCTGGTACTAGTGAGGATATAGCCATGTTGGCAGCTTATGAATATAATGCCAAGTTAATAGTAGCTCTTGGAACCCATTCCAATATGATAGACTTTTTGGAAAAGGGTAGAAAGGGTATGGCCTCTACATTTTTGGTTAGACTCAAGATAGGGTCTAGATTGATAGATGCCAGGGGTGTAAGCATGCTTTATAAGAGCCGTTTGAAGTTAAAGTATATATTTGCCTTGATAGCAACAGCATTATTCCCTGTAGTTATAGTGGCTAGCCAGTCTCCAAAGGTTCAAACTCTTATGCAATTACTGAGTATAAAAATAAAATTATTGTTACAGATATAATGTAGATGTGGAGGAATAAATTATGCATATAAATTTTAAATATTTTATTGTGTCTATAGGGGCTATATTCTTGGCCTTAGGAGTTGGCATATTGATAGGTACAAGTATGGGGTCCAGCGTGGATATTCAAGAGAAAAATGCAGCTATTGTAACAGATATAGATAAGCAGTTTAAGATCTTAAAAGAAAAAGATGACAAGCTTAGTCAAGAAAATAAAAACTTGCTTGCAAAGCTAGATAATGTTAGAGACTTTATATCTGACAAAGAAGATATCTTAACTGGACAAAAATTGTCAGGCAAAAAGCTTGCCATAGTATCTTTCAATGAAAAAGCTAATATGGATAGTGTAAAAAATGCACTTACTAGTTCAGGAGCAAGTATAGACTTAGAGGTACAAATAAGAGATGAGGCTATGAATCCTGCCAACATAGACAAGCTTAATAGCAAGTTAAGTAAGAAATTCACTAAAAAAGAAGAAGTGGTAAGTTTTATAGCATCTTCAATAAAAAATGCCTCTAATATGAATACTTTGAATAGCCTAGCAGAACTTGGCTTGATAAAGATAGGCTCATATACAGGTACATTTGCCAATATAAATTCAATTATTGTATATAATGGAACAAATGCAAGTGAAAAAAATAAATTTTCCGGCCTAATCAAGCCTATAATAGAGCAACTAAAGGAAGATAAATATATGTTGGCCCTTGCATCCAAGGGAGAAGGTTCAGGTTTAAAAGATTTTTCTAAGATGAAGATATCAACTATAGACAATATAGATGAGGCTGCTGGTAGAGTATCAATGATTGAACTACTAGCTAGTTCAAATATTATTGGAAACTTTGGTAGTAGCCTGGAAGGTGACAAGTTATTGCCAGTAGGAAAATAGGAGGTATATATGTTTACGAGTGTAATAATACCAGCCTATAATGAGGAGTCTAGGATAAAGGATACTCTAGATGGTATTAAAGATATAGAAATAATAGATCAGATTGTGGTTGTAGATGATGGTTCTAGTGATGGTACAGCCAAGGTTATAGAAAATTATAAGTCTAATAAGTTGGTATATGCCATACAAAATCCCAACCAAGGAAAGGGTCATGCCCTGGAGAAGGGTTTAGAACTCGCTAGTAAGGATGCAGATATTATAGTATTTTTAGATGCAGATGTAGGAGTGACATCATCTGAAATAGCCAAGGTTATCAAGCCAGTATTAGAAGGCCAATGCGATGTCTCTATAGCAAGATTCAAGCCGGCTAGCAAGAAAGGTGGCATGGGCTTTGTAAAGAGGTTGGCCAAGGATTCTGTCTATGAGATGACAGGGGTTGAATTAAATGCTACCATATCAGGACAGAGGGCCTTTAGGAGAGAAGTCATATCCCGATTTGACCATATGCCAGAGGGATATGGAGTAGAAGTCGGCATGACAATAGATATATTAAAGTGGGGTTATACAATCAAGGAAGTAATGGTTGATATGACCCACAATGAGACAGGCAGAGATTTAAGTGGTTTTATTCATAGGGGTAAGCAGTATTTACACATTAAAAAAATCGTGAAGCAGAAAAAACGTGAGTGGAGGTAGCCATGTATACATATTTGATGACGATAATGTTATTCTGTGTGGGTGTAGTAGTTACTTTGATTTCTATACCTATGATAAGTAAAATGCTAGATAGAAGTGGTATGATAAGACAAAATTATAGGGGAGATATGATACCAGTAGGTTTGGGTATTGCTTTTATACCTGCCCTTGTGATTAATTCTCTTATACTGATATATTCTAATATTGTTCCAGATAAGATATTGTTGGTTTATATGCTTTTGTTTGCTTCTATAGCTATGTCATTTGCAGGAATTATTGATGACAGCCTAGGAAATAGAGATGTAACTGGTTTAGTAGGTCATTTCAAGGCACTGTATAGGGGCAAATTGACAACGGGTGCATTTAAGGCCCTTCTAGGAGGCTTTGTTGGGTTGACAATAGCTGTTACTATTAGTAAATCTATACCTAATATAATAGTTGCAACCTTGTTAGTGGCCTTGTCAACAAATATGATGAATTTATTTGACTTGAGACCAGGTAGGGCAATAAAAGTCTACATTATTTTATCCATAATAATATTTATCGCAAGTTCAAAATTTGAAAGAGAAGTAATGATGTTGATAGTACCAGCAGTGCTTGCATATTTCTACTTTGATTTAAAGGCCTTGACTATGATGGGTGATGCTGGATCAAATGTTTTAGGTGTTTCATTAGGTGTCTTTATAGTGTCTTCGTTTAATCTGCCAGTTCAAATAGTTTGTCTGATACTTTTGGTACTGATTCACGCATTAACAGAAAAGTTTTCTCTAACTAAGATTATCGAACAAAACAAGATTTTAAATTACATAGATAGGTTGGGAAGGGGTTTGTAAATGATTAGTAAAAGATTAGCCAAGGTTGTTGAAATTATAAGCCAGAATGACTTAATAGAGGATATAAGAGTCGATATAAAAGGTAGTATAGAAAAAGCCTACAACTATGTACAGTTGACTGGACCAGTGGCTATAGGAGATGAGGTAATAGTAAATACTACCGCAGTAGAATTGAGCCTTGGTACAGGGGGGTTTCATTTTGTGATATCTAATTTTAATCAACCTGAATCAAAGTTCACACAAGGTGGTCATATTATGAAACTGAGATATACTCCTTTTCAGATAAAGGTTGATTCTGTTGAGGAACAGGGCAGTCCATATCACGATATCTTTAATGATTTTGTCTGCTTGGACGGTATGCCGGTAGCTGTTGGAGCCCTGCATAGTATAGTTCCAGTATTTGCAGCTACATTCAAGAGGATGTGCCCAGATAAGAGGCTGGTATATATAATGTCGGATGGTGCAGCCCTTCCTATGGCCTTTAGCAAGAATGTTGATAATTTGAAGAAGATGGGACTAATAGATAATACAATAACATATGGCAATGCTTTTGGCGGTGATTATGAGTGTATAAATATTTATACTTCCCTGATAACTGCCAAGGAAATATGTAAGGCTGACTGTGTCTTGGTGGCCATGGGACCGGGTATAGCTGGTACAGGTACCAAGTATGGCTTTAGTGGTATTGATCAGGCAGTGATTATAGATGCGGTTGAAAAGTTGAATGGTAGGTCATACATTATACCTAGGATTAGTTTTGCTGATAAGAGATCTAGACATAAGGGTATATCACATCATACTCTTACCATATTGAGTGAAATAACTAATAAGGCCACAAATTTAGTCATTAATTCCTTGTATGAGCCTAATAAATTAAGTATAATAAAAGAGCAAATCCTATTAAATAGTGTTGCTGAAAAACATAGGGTCGACTTTGAAAAGTACGACAAAACGAAAGCAGACCTAGAACATTATGGTTTGAAGGTTAAGAGTATGGGTAGGTCTTATGATGAGGATGAGGAATTCTTTGTTGCAGCATCTACGGTTGCATATAGGATATCTAAGCTTTTTTAGTTGGAGCTTCGGTGAAAATTTCTAGTATTTAATATATATTAAGATTGGTAAAATATAGTTTGAATAGGAGGGTACTATGGCTGATTTGTATGATAATGTGTTAAATAGTGTAAAATACATTAAAAAGAGTTATATGGGTGATATAGATATAGCCCTAATATTGGGGTCAGGTCTATCATATTTGGTAGAACAATTTGAAAACAAGATTGAACTAGCCTATAAGGATATACCAAATTTTCATACATCTCAAGTAGAGGGTCACGAAAATACTTTGGTAATAGGTGATTTTTGCGGTAAAAAGGTATTGGCCATGAAGGGGAGGTTTCACTACTATGAGGGCTATAGTCAATCAGATATTACTTATCCGATAAGAGTTTTTAAAGGGCTAGGAATCGACAAAATATTAGTAACTAATGCTGCTGGCGGATGTAATGAGGACTTCAAGCCAGGAGATTTGATGCTTATAAGGGACCATATTAATTTTAGCGGGTCTAATCCTTTGATTGGTCCAAATGACGATAGGTTGGGGACTAGGTTTCCGGATATGACCAAGGCCTATGATCCACAAGGTCTTGAGTTGATGAAAAAGTGCGCAGGTGAATTGGGGTTCGATGTTCAAGAGGGAGTTTATATGTTTTTCTCAGGCCCTAGCTATGAAACGCCTGCAGAGGTAAGGTTAGCGGGAATTTTGGGGGCTGATGCTGTAGGAATGTCAACAGTCCCAGAAGTAATTGTGGCCAGGTATTGTGGTATGAAGGTATTTGGAATATCATGCATCACCAATATGGCGGCAGGTATCACGGGGGAAAATTTGAATCATGAGGAAGTGATAGATACTACAGATAGGGTAAAATCAAAATTCTCTTCCTTAGTTAAATTATTTATAGAGAAAGTTTAAGATGGAGGATTGGTATATTGAGTACAAATAATGCTAAGAATAAGCGAAATAAAAAAAATACGAAGAAAACTAAGCATAGGCCAAGAATTAGGATTTTTAGGTTGGTAATTTTGCTATTTATTTTGATAGGAATGCTTTCCTTGGGTGGCAACCTATATTATAAGTATGCCTCAAAGGCTGTAAATCCAAATGCAACCGCCAGCAAGATTGTAGATATACCTGCAGGTGCAAATGTAAAGCAGATTGCATCCATATTGAAAGAGCAGGATATGATTAAAAACAAGAGGGTATTCGTATCAAATGTAAAGGATACTGGCAAGGCAGAGCAGATAAAATCGGGTAAGTACAAATTATCTCAAAATATGTCGAATGACCAGATTATTGATAAATTACTAAGAGGAAAAATATACCAAGACGGGATTAAAGTTACAATACCAGAAGGTAGTATATCTACTGAAATAGTAAATATACTAGTGAAGAAGAAACTTGGTGACAGAGAAAAATTTGTTAAACTATTTAGGTCACCTAGTCAGTTTTCTGACAAGTACAGTTTTTTAAAGGACAAGAGAATATCTACACTTGAAGGTTTCCTATATCCAGAAACTTACTATTTCAAGAAGGGTATCAGCGAAAAAGATATTTTTGACAAGATGATTAGTGAGTTTGACAAAAAATACAAGCAGAATATAAGCGCTAACGTTGCTAAAAATAAGTACAATTTTTATGATACTATCATAATGGCATCTATAGTAGAAAAGGAGGCTGTAAAGGATGAGGATAGACCTATTATAGCTAGTGTATTCTACAATAGGTTGGCCAAGAATATGAGGCTTCAGTCTGATGCAGTACTCCAGTATGGTCTACCAGAGAGAAAAGGTAAGGTCCTATATGCAGATTTGAAGGTCAAGTCTCCATACAATTTGTATTTAAATGATGGACTACCACCAACACCTATAGCTAGTCCTGGTATAAAGTCAATGATAGCAGCGTCTAGACCTAGCAAGACAGATTATTTGTACTTTGTAACAAATGTCAACGGTGTAAATTCATATAGCAAGACTTTTGATGATCATAGTAAGAATGCTGATAAGTATCATAAAGAAAGAGATGCACAAGAAAAATCTGAACAGGACAAGAAAACTGAAACAGACAAGGGAACACAGGCTAGTTATAGCAATGACAAAAAAACAAAAACTAACTCGGAAACGGGTAAAACAAACTAGATTGTGACTGTATTGCAGGGAGGGTAAGCTTCCCTGCTTTTTAAAGGAGTGAATTAGGTGAGTAATATTGTTAATGACAAGGTGGAAAATTATATAAGAGAAACTTTAAGGCCCAGCCAAGGACTATTGAGAGAATTGGAAGTATATGCGGAGGAAAACTCTGTACCTATAATCCATAAGGAAGTTGCAGATCTATTAAGGGTTTTATTGAAGTTGAAAAAACCAAAGAAGATATTAGAGTTGGGATGTGCTATAGGATATTCATCTTTGCTTTTTGCCGATGTATTAGATGGGGATGTAGAAATAGTAACTACTGAAAGAAATCCAGTAATGTTGGAAAGGGCCCAAGAGAACATAAAGAAGGCCGACATGGAGGATAGGATAAAAATATTGGTTGGTAACGCAGAGGATACACTAAAGGATATTGAAGGAAACTTTGACATGATCTTCATAGATGCTGCCAAGGGGCATTACAAGCTGTTTTTTGATATGCTGATAGACAAACTAAACCACGGTGGTATAGTAGTGTCTGACAATATCCTATATAAGGGCATGATTGCCAGTGATGACTATGTAGTCAGAAGAAAGAAGACTATCGTTAAAAGGATGAGGACATATCTAGATTATATATGTGATTTAGAGGGTATAAGTACATCGTTGATACCTATAGGTGATGGATTGGCTATATCTTACAAGGAATAGGTATTTAAAATAATATTGATTATATAGTTATGGTCTACACAAATAGACCGTGTGTGTGAATACAAGCTAGTAAAAATAATGAAAAGGATGGTATAAATGGAAAGAGTAGAATTATTAGCTCCTGCAGGAGATTTAGAGAGATTAAAGATTGCTATAGAGTACGGTGCAGACGCCGTTTACCTGGGTGGCGAAAATTTTGGTATGAGGACAGCTGCAAAGAACTTCTCAAATGAAGATATAAGAGAAGGGGTAAAGTTTGCCCATGCTAGGGGTAAAAAGGTATTTGTAACAGTAAATATAATACCTCATAATGAAGATTTTGAAGGATTGGAAGAATACCTAATAGAATTGGAAAAGGCTGGTGTAGATGCACTTATAGCATCAGATCCAGGTGTGATATCGGTCATCAAGGCAAGAGTGCCTAATATGGAAATCCACCTGAGTACCCAGGCCAATACTACAAACTACCATAGTGCAAACTTCTGGTACCAGCAGGGGGTAAAGAGGGTTGTTATAGCTAGGGAACTGTCATTTAAGGAAATAAGGGAGCTTAGAGACCATATACCAGCTGATATGGATGTAGAGGCCTTTATGCACGGGGCAATGTGTATATCATATTCAGGAAGGTGCCTGATCAGCAACTATATGACAGGCAGGGATGCAAATAGGGGTTCATGTGCCCAGTCATGTCGTTGGAAGTACAGTTTGGTGGAAGAGAAGAGACCGGGCGAATACTTCCCTGTATACGAGGACGAAAGGGGTACCTTCTTCTTTAATTCAAAGGACCTATGTATGATTGAATATATACCTGAGCTAATAGATTCGGGTATCACGAGCTTGAAGATTGAGGGTAGGATGAAGACTGCCTACTATGTGGCAACAGTTGTCAGAGCCTATAGGATGGCCATAGATGCCTACTACGAAAAGGGAGCTGACTGGAAGTTTGATCCAATGTGGCTAGATGAATTAAAGAAGGGTAGCCATAGACATTTTACTACAGGTTTTTACAATGACAAGCCTGGTCATGAGGAACAGAATTACGCATCTGCATCATATGTAAGAAATTTTGACTTTATAGGCATAGTTGTAGATGGACCTGATCAGGAAGGATATGTGACTGTAGAACAGAGGAACAAGATGGTGGTTGGAGACAAGATTGAGATAATCGGACCGTATACAAAGACTATTGAAACAGAAATTACTGAGATGTTTGATGAGGGTATGACACCTATTACAGAAGCTCCTCATCCAAGACAGTTGGTAAAGATGAGACTTCCAGAGAATGTTGGTGTCAACTTTATGCTTAGGAAGGCTATAGAAGAGAAATAGTTAGTATTTTACATAGTGCAATAGACTAATAAAAAAAATATATTTAGTGGTATAGGAAAAGATATTGGTTCTTTGTCAACTAGCGTTGATGAATAAAATCCGAAATTTATGCGACAGC